>JAJZHR010000357.1 GCA_021810815.1 Acidobacteriota bacterium
CCGAATGGGGCTTCACAAGGTCCCCCTGGCCTGCGATCACACTACTCAGATTATGCCGGATATTGTTCTGTTCGATAAGAGGACTTGCGGAACCAAAGACCAGTATCCCGCAGCCGACATTGTTCGAGATAATGTTATTACTCACAGTAGGGGATGAGGCCGAAATAGAGACGCCTCCGCCATTCCGTCCAGAGGCTTGGCTCGCGTGGCCATTCTGCACTGTGAAGCCGTTCAAGACTGCGGCTGAAGGCTCGTTGCTTTGGAACGTAACAACGGGGCCGTCTGAAGTGCCATTGATCACCGTGCCCGTCGCGGCGGAGTATGCAGTCGCGCCGCTGGTTACGGTGATGGCCTTGCCCTTGAAGTCGATGTTCTCGTTGTACGTTCCTGGCGAAACCAGCACCGTGTCGCCGTTCTTTGCCGCGTCGATCCCTGCCTGAATCGTGGGCACATCCGCTGGGACGTGGATCGTGGTCTGCCCGAAGGCGGGTAGTATCGAGGCGGTCAGCATCAAGACCAGAGCGATGGAGCCTGCAGGAAAGCTCAGCTTGCGGCCTTGAAGAACAAGAACCGCGGCAACAGGTGTTCTTCTCAAAGTCAAAACCTCAAGATGCATCTATAGACCGTGGAGGGCGCCAGCAACCCTTGTGTGCGCTGCCGGATTACGACTCTGGTTGCGTGGCCTCGTCGCAACCCGTCACCAGGAATTACCAATTCCTGCCACTTCTCATGTCTTCAGTCATCGCACTTGCCCTATGGAAGGCTTGATCCGAATCTCTCGGCAACTCAAACTGACTCGAAGCTTCCTTCCCTCCACCGTCCAGGTCGAGGACGGTATGGGGGTGCTGGCGCGAGATGCATCGTCGGCTATCTCATGGCGAACATTCTACAGAGTTTGTTGGACGCTGGCAGGGCGGCCGCGGGATGTGGGGAGGAGTTTTGGGCAGGCGGCAGGGGGTGGTGGCGGGGCTGGGCGGCGTGTGTCTGGCCTTGCTGGAGTGCTATACTCCGCCCTAGGGCGTCCAACAAATAGCAGTGCTCCACTGCGGGATTCCGGTGGCTTTCCCGGCCCGTTGCCGTCCAATTCCGAGGTACACGCTTAGCATGTCTCCGCGCATCCGCCGTTCCCTCTTTTCGCTGACAATTTTCCTGGCCGTATGCGGCCTCGCCGGTGTTGCGCTCAACCAGAAGGTGGGGGCGCAGGCCAACACGGACGAGTCCACGCTGCGCGACGGGCTGCACGCCTTCACCAACGTCTATGCGGTGGTGGAGCAGAATTACGCCGAGAAGCTGACGGGCGACAAGGCGGACAAGGCGATCTATGACGGAGCGATTCCGGGAATGCTGCACGTACTGGATCCGCACTCCAATTTCTACGACCCGAAGGCCTTCGCCCAGATGCGCGAGGACCAGCATGGCAAATACTACGGCGTGGGAATGACCATCCAGCCGCAGTTGATGCCCACAGGGAAGATGCAGATCGTAGTGCTGGCGCCGTTTGAGGGTACGCCTGCGTACAAGGCAGGCATTCGTCCGGGCGATGTCATCCTGAGCGTAGACGGCAAGAACACGGACAATCTGGACTCGACCGGCGTGGCCAACCTGTTGAAGGGACCACGCGGGACACACGTTGTCGTGATCATGGGCCGCGAAGGCGTGGTGAAGCCGATCACATTCGACCTGGTGCGCGACGAGATTCCGCACAATTCGGTCGACCTGGCGTTTGTGGTGAAGCCGGGAGTGGGCTACATCCACGTCACCAATTTCCAGGAGACCACCAGCCACGAGGTTGGGGAGGCGCTGGACAAGTTCGGCGATATCAATGGCCTGATTCTGGATCTGCGCGGCAACCCGGGCGGTCTGCTGAACGAGGCGGTCGCCGTGTCAGACAAGTTCCTGAAGAAGGGGCAGATTGTCGTGTCGCAGCGGGGCCGGTCGTTCCCGGATGTGGTGTACCGCGTGGAGCACGGGAGCGACGTGAAGAACTTCCCGATTGTGGTGCTGGTGAACCGCAACACGGCATCGGCGGCGGAGATTGTGTCCGGCGCGTTGCAGGACCATGACCGCGCTCTGGTCGCGGGCGAGACCACCTTCGGCAAAGGACTGGTGCAGACGGTCTATCCGCTCTCTGAGGACACCGGGCTGGCGCTGACGACGTACCACTACTACACGCCGTCGGGCAGGCTGATTCAGCGCAACTACAACGGCGTTTCGCTCTACGACTATTACTATGTCCGCGACACGGGCGCTCTGGCAGACACGGCGAACCGCGAAGTGAAGCTGACGGACGCAGGGCGCACCGTCTATGGCGGCGGCGGCATCACTCCGGACGTGAAGATCGACACGCCGAAGTCCAACCGGTTTGAAAACTCTCTTCTGGAGCACTACGCCTTCTTCAACTTCTCCAAGCACTACCTGGTCAACCACACGGTCACGAAGGACTTCGTGGTTGATGACACGGTGCTGAAGGAGTTCAAGCAGTTCCTGACGGCGAACAGTATTGATTACACGGACTCCGACCTGAATGGCGCGATGGATTGGGTGAAGGCGAGCATCAAGGCGGAGTTGTTCACTTCGCAGTTCGGCCAGTTGGAGGGGCTGAAGGTGCGCGCCGATTGGGATCCGATGATCAACAAGGCGGTGACGCTGCTGCCGCAGGCGCAGGCGCTGATGGACCACTCGAAGCAGGTGCTCGCGGAGAAGAAAGCTCCGGCTGCTCCGGGCAAGTAGCGGCAGGTGCGAACCGCCGGAAGATCCATCGCTGCGCTCAGGGAGACAATGTTTCCCTGGGGATGGCAATGGGAGCAGTACGGGCGCTTCGGAGGGGAGCAGGGGCGCTTCCGGCAGAAAACTGTGCGACGCAGGGTGGACCCTGCCAGATGCGTTTCGCGTTCGCCAGATTTGGCTGATCTGGAGCGGGAGACGGGGATCGAACCCGCAACCAACGGCTTGGGAAGCCGCTACTCTACCATTGAGCTACTCCCGCCCGCTGAGGCCAAGTGTACCAAATCGCGGCGTTCTCTCCCACTTCTGACCGCAGGCAAACAGTAAGCGTTTCCTCACTTCGCTCCGGTCGGGTAAGATGGCGAGCGGGACAGGAGGCTCCATCGCCCTGGTCTCAGCGGTTTTGATCCAGATTTCGACCCCGGTTTCTGACCACAGTTTCTGACCAAGGAGCTCCCGTGCCTCTTCTCCGCTTGTCCTCCGCAAATGCCGCAATTACGGCTGGATTTTCTGCCGCAGCCCTTGCCGCCCTGCTGATGTCCTCTCCTTGCGCGATCGCTCAGACTGGCGCAAGCGCCCAGACTGGCCATTCGGCGTCCTCCGCCACCAAGGTCACCATTCAGAAGGACACGCCGCAGATCGGCGGCGAGGATCCAGTCACCATCCGCCGGACGCGCACCGGCGACGGCAGCAAGCCGGAATTCCTGTCAGCGACGGTGTTGCCCGGCCGCGACATGAACCTCTTCTCTGTCACCGCCTATCTTCCGGGCAAAGGCGAGATCAACGTCATCCATTCTCCATCTCTGGCTGAGGCGGCCAAGGTGCTCGGCGGGCCGGACGATCCTCTCGGCA
>JAJZHR010000015.1 GCA_021810815.1 Acidobacteriota bacterium
CGAGGTGATGGGTGTTCCCATCGACCAGGACGGAGCGGCGGAGATCGCCATGCGCTCGCGGGGAACACCGCGCATCGCCAACCGGCTGCTGCGGCGCGTGCGCGACTACGCGCAGGTGAGGGCCTCGGGAAAGATCGACCGTCCCACGGCGCAGGCCGCCTTGCAGATGCTGGAGGTGGACGCTCACGGCTTCGACGAGCTTGATCGCAGGCTGCTGCTCACGATCATCGAGAAATACGACGGCGGCCCCGTGGGGCTGAACACGCTGGCGGCGGCGCTGGCCGAGGAGGAGGACGCTCTGGAAGAGGTCTACGAGCCGTTCCTGATCCAGATCGGCTTCCTCGACCGCACGCCGCGCGGACGGGTTGCCACGCGGCTCGCCTACGAGCACTTCGGCCTGCCGATGCCACGGAAGGCGACGCTGTTTTAGGCAGTGCGAGCCAGAGCGTTTCGCACGATCATTTCTCGTCGGGCGCTGGAACCATGACGGCGTTCGGATCGACCTTTGGGATGCCGAAGTGTCCGCTGAGGTGGAGCAGGTCGAGGGGCCGCAGCCAGCAGGCGATGCTGACGAAGCTGATGTTCCTTTCGCCGCGCACGAGCACGGCGATGTGGTTGATCTCAGCGCCGTCGAAGTGCATCCAGAGGTCGGTGGTGAGGCCAGAGCCGTCGGAGCGGCTGTTCTTGTTGACGAGATGCTTCCATCCGCTGGACTTGTAGCTTCCGTCGATGGTGCGCATCCCGCGGTCACTGTGGTCGGTTCCCTCGGCGAAGCGGTAGTTGCGGACGGTGATGCTTTCAATGCCGGCGGCCGCCTTCTGGATCTCCTCGGGAGCGTTTTCGATGTACTGGTCGGCGAGGGACAGCATGGAGCGGTCGAAGGTGAACTCCGTCCGCGAGGAGGCGTCCGCGGTCAGGGTGTCCAGTCCCGGTGGAGGCGGAGCATTCGTGAGCGGAGCAGGCGGCCGGGGAGCTGCGGGCCCTGTTGGAGCTGCGGGGGCTGTTGGAGCTGGGGGAGCTGGGGGGGCCTGGGCGTCCGTCTGCGCCGAAGCGGGAGCAAGGCTCAGTGCGACGCAGACGGCGATGGCGGAGAGGATTCGGCAGACGAGAGCAGGACGCAAGGGGCAGTACCTCACAGCGTTGGACGCCAGAAATGAGCCGATGAGGGGTATTGAGCCCAAACGCAAATTTGGGCTGAATCGCAAATTTCGCAAATTTGCAAATTTTCAAGGAGCAAAATCCAAGGAGAGCCATTCAAGGGCGCCGATCAACCTCCTTCTTCCGGCGATTTGGCCTGGCAACGCTCTGGAGAGCGCTTGAAGCGCGCACATTTATGCCCACTGCCATTCTCACTCTCGAACTCCGCATCGAGCACGCGCAGTCGCTCAAGGACCGCCGCCAGGTGGTTCGGAGCATGAAGGACAAGCTGCGGCAGGGCTTCAACGTCTCCGTCGCCGAGCTGGACGAGGCGATTGTCTGGAATTGCGCCACGGTGGGGGTTGCTGCGATTTCAGGGTCGCGCGACTATCTGGCGGGTCTGATGGCGGAGGTTGAGTCGGCAGCGCAGCGCATCGCGCTGGACCACGGCGCGGAGATCGCGGACGCCTTCTGGGACTTCGCACCGGAGTAGTCCCGCTTGTCTCGCCCTTCCCTGGGGCGTCTGCGGTTTCGGTTTCTGGTATTCTCAACGGTCAGGCACTGCTTCCACAGCGGTGCCTCAGGAACCCTGATTCCCTATGCCCGAACCGCGCGCACTCACTTACCATCGCAACCGCATCGCAGAGTCTCTCCGCGACGAACTTGGCTCCATGCTGGAGGGGGAGTTGACCGACCCGCGCATTGGCTTCTGCCACGTGACGGAGGTCGCGATGCAGCCCGGAGGCAAGTCTGCGCGGATCTTTGTGGCGGTGGATGGCGGCGAGAAAGAGGAAGAGGACACGCTGGCCGGCCTGGTCGCGGCGAAGGGCCACATCCGCCACCTGCTGCTGGAGCGCATGGGCGTGCGCCGCATCCCGGATCTTTCCTTTCAGGTGGACAGGGCCGACAAGTCCACCTCGCGCGTGGAGGAGTTGCTGGCGCGCGCGAAAAAGAGGCAGAAGAAATTGTCAGGCAAGCAATTGAAGACCCCTGAGGCAGCTTCCGCGAGTTGACGCGCAGGCGGCTGAGCACGGGAGTCGCATCCACGAATTCGGTCGAGAAGTGCTCAGCGGATTCATCCAGCAATTCATCCACGACGCGTATGGGCCAAGACCTCAGCCAAACCGATGCCGGAAAAGAAGCCGGGAGTTCCTGGCTGGACAGCGGCCTGCTGAGTCTGCACGACCTGATCCTCCAGCGCGACCGCTTTCTTGTTTCGGCCCATGCGCGACCTGACGGCGACGCGATCGGCTCGGTGCTGGCGCTTTCCATGCTTCTGCGGCAGCTTGGCAAGCAGGCGGAGGTGGTTCTCGCCGACCCCGTGCCCGTGATCTACCGCACGCTGCCGTGCGTGGGTACGATTCGACAGGCCGATAGGGTCGCGGGACGTTACGACGCGGTCATCCTGCTGGAGTGCGACAGCATCGCGCGCAGCCGCCTGGGCAACCTGGAGGGGCGGTTCCTTGCCAATATCGATCACCACGCCAGCGGGCGTCCCTTCGCGGACATCAACTGGATCGACACCAGCGCGTGCGCCGTGGGAGCGATGGTTTTTCGCCTGGCGCAGGCCGCAGGCGCGGAGGTCACTCCGGAGATCGCCACCTGCCTCTACACCGCGATGCTGACGGACACAGGATCCTTCAGCTACGCAGGCACGGACGCGCAGACGTTCGCCCTGGCGCGCGAGCTGACCGAGCGCGGAGCGGACCCATCGCGCATCGCGCAGGACATCTATTTTTCCAATCCAGCGTCGAAAATGCGTTTGCTGGCCGCCGCTCTCTCCAACCTGAACACGGAGGGGCGGCTGGCATGGGCGTGGGTGACGCAGGCGGACATGGCCCGCGCGGGCGCGGCCGAGGAGGACTGCGAGGGGGGTGTGAACTACCTGATCGGGATTGTGGGCATTGACGCGGCGGTTTTTCTGCGCGAGCTGCCGAGCGGCTGCTTCCGGCTGAGCCTGCGCAGCAAGGGGCGCGTGAATGTGGCGCGCGTGGCGGAGAGTTTCTCTGGCGGCGGGCACCAGAACGCCAGCGGATGCACGCTGAACGGCCCCCTGTCAGCGGCCATGGAGCAGATTCTGCATCAACTGCGGGCGGAGCTGGCACGATCCGCCGCCGCACCTGGCAACCACCACGCGTTCTAAGGCTTTCGCGCCGTAATCTGTTAGCCTGAATCACGCCCAACCCTGCGCATCCTGAAAGACTGTGAGCTGGACGAGTGTGAGCGATACTGCGCCAAAATCGGCTTCTGTACCCAAGACCCTCCTCGCCCGATGGAAGCGGCCCTCGCTCGCCATCAGCTGGGAAGTCTTTGTGCTGGTTTCGATCACGGCCTTTTGCCTCTGCTACGGTCTGGTGCCGTACTTTGGCGGCGCCGCGATCGGCCTGGTGGGCGCTGACGAGCCGCGCTACGCGCAGGTGGCCCGCGAGATGCTGGCGGCGCACCAGATGGAGTGCCATCAGACCGGGGCGCACCTGCTGCCGAGCAGCCTGCGCCTCTCCGCCATCGAGGCGTCCTTCAACTGCCTGCGCGCCGGCACCGTGACGCCTATGCTCTACGGGCAGCCCTGGCTGGAGAAGCCAGCGCTCTACTACTGGCGCGCCATGGGCTTCTTCGACGAGTTCGGCGTCTCCGACTGGTCCTCGCGATTGCCCGGAGCCAGCGGCGCATTCTTCCTGATCGCGCTCATCTACCTGCACATGCGCAGGTTCCGGCCCGGAGGCCATCTGGACGCAGCGCTCATCACGGCCTCCTGCGTGGGCATCGTGGCCTTCGCCCGCGGAGCGTCCACGGACATGCAGCTGGCAGCTCCCTTCTGCATCGGAATGCTGGGGTGGTACGCGTGGTATGAGACGGGGAAGAAGTTCTGGCTGTTCGACCTCTACTTCTTCGTCGGCGCGGCGACCCTGGCCAAGGGACCGATCGCTCCATTCATGGCGCTGGTCATCATCTTTCTCTTTGTGGGCCTGCGGCGCGAGTGGTCTCTGCTTCGCCGCAGCGTGTGGTGGCCGGGGATTGCGCTCTACCTGGCCATGGTGCTGCCGTGGTATATCGCGGTCCAGCGGCGCAACCCGACCTTCTTCGAGCAATTCTTCCTGCAGCACAACCTCGAGCGCTTCGCCACCAACCGCTACCAGCACCATCAGCCGGTGTGGTTCTACGCAGCAGTGCTGGTGCTGGCCCTGATGCCCTGGACGGTGCTCTCGATCCGCGCCCTGGTGGATTCGCTGCAGACCGCGATCACGGAGTGGAAGGTGCGCAGGAACCCCTCGCGCTACCTCGGGCTGCCGCGGGCGGGCGACGCCTTCCCGGAGTTCCTGGTTCTCTGGGCGCTCTTCCCCATTATTTTCTTCAGTTTCTCGGGCTCCAAGCTGCCGGGCTACATCCTCCCGTCGCTGCCGCCGATTGGCATCCTCACCGGAGACTATCTTTTTCGCGCGCGCAAAGAGGGTCTGCGCCCCTGGCTGCTGCTGATGCATGCGATCACGGCGGGCATCTTCACGTTTGTTCTTCTGCTCTCACCGCAGTACATGGTCTACCAGCGGATCATTCCCCCTGCCCACGCCCTGATCTCCGCCCTGGCCGTGTCCATCGCCATTGCGATCCTCATCCTCCTCGTCGTCACCCGCTACGGCCTGCAGCGTCTGCGGGCGGTGACGCTGGTGCCCGTGGTGCTGATGCTGTTCTTCCTGCTGAAGCTGAATGGGCCGTTGCTGGACGACAACTACTCTTCGCGTCCGCTGGAGCGCGCCATCCAGAAGGCAGCACCGGGCGTGGGTGCGTTCGCGACCTATCAGGTGCGGCGCGACATCGTGTACGGCCTGGCGTTCTACAGGGACCAGCGCCCGATCTACTACGAGGATGGAGTGCCCGCGCAGGCCCATGTGCTGGTCGTACGCGAGTCGGCGGAGGGGCAACTGCGCAAGCTTCTGGTCGGCAGAACCTACCAGCCGCTCTTTCTTTTCCCCTGGGAAGGCCTGGCTGTGTACAAGGTGGATGCCAGGCAGTGACGACTGGAGGCTACCGGGTGGGATTTGCGGCTTTCCAATCAACTGCTCCGTCCCGTACACTCCGCCGTAGGAAGCTCGTCCCTCATCGCTGCCCATGACATCAACTTTTCAGCTCGAAGTCCTCGACCTGAGGCACTTCTCCGCCCGGCAGCTGCGGCCCCTGCTGGAGCAGGAGAGCCGCCTGTGGAGCGAGCGCCTGCGCTGGGACTATCGCAGCTCCGCCGATCTGCTGCTGCAGTATCTCGACGCGCGCGTGCTGCCCGGCTTTGTCGCTCTGGACCGGGGGCGCGTCTGCGGCTATATCTTCTGCGTGCATGAGGGCAGCAAGGCCGTCATCGGCGACGTGTTCGCAGTTGCGGACGCTTCCTCGCAACCCACGGTGGACGTGGAGAATACGCTGCTGACGCACCTGCTGGAGATGCTGCAGAATTCGCCCAACGTCAGCCGCATCGAGGCCCAACTGCTGCTGCACGGCGAGGGGCTGCACAAACGACCGTTTCTGCAGAACGGCTTCCGCATCTATCCGCGCCTCTTCATGGAGTGCGAGGTGGGGGCCGGTGCGGCGGATGCGTCAGGCGGAGACGGGGCCGCTGCGCGCGATCAGGCGGATGCTCTTGTCCAGACAGCCCCCGGCGTCGAGCTGCGGAAGTGGTCGCCTGAGGACTTCACCGCCGCCGGGGAACTGATCCAGCAGTGCTATCTGGGCCATCTGGACAGCCGCATCAACAACCAGTACCGCTCGGTGGCCGGATCGCTGCGCTTTCTGCACAACATTGTCCGTTTTCCGGGCTGCGGGGTGTTCGATGCGGAGACGTCGCTGGTGCTGCACGATGCGTCCAGCGGCGGCCTGATCGGGCTTCTGCTGTGCTCGCGCGTGCGTCAGGATGTGGCCCACATCACGCAAATCTGCGTTGCCCAGAACTATCGCCGGAGGAAGCTGGGGAAATTGCTGGTGCAGGAATGCCTCGGCCTGCTGAAGGAGCGAGGGTTCAGCGCGCTGACGCTGACCGTCACCGCAGCAAACAGGGACGCGGTCGCGCTGTATGAGAGCTTCGGCTTCAAGGTGGCGCACAGGTTCGACGCGATGGTCTGGGACCCGGAAGAAGCGTGACGCAGGCGGCTCTGATTCATCCGGGGCAACTCTGATTCGATTCTTGAGTCGGCCGCTTTGGATTGCTACGGTGAAATCCCACCCAGTTCCGCGGCAACCCTTGAAGGCCGGGACTTGTTCAGAGGTTCCTCAGCTTAGCGGTGGATCAGCCACATCGCCCAGCTTGCGACGATGGTTCCGGCCACAAAGAGGACGAAGCAGTAGGCTCCGTAGCGGGCCATCGCGCGAGGCTCGGATCTCTGCGTGATGCCGAACACGATGGATGTGAAGAAGGCGAACAGGAGGACGGCGGAGAAGTGGGTGATGGTCATCGCGGCTTCCTTCCCGTGCTCAGGGCGTATGCGTCTGCGGCGGAGATGATGTTCAGCAGACCGGCCACCACGATGAACTTCGTACCATAGTCGGCGATTGCGATCTGCACCGTGCTGTGTCCCCAGTCAAAGGCGCGGGCCAGGATGTAGAGGAGCCCCGTCCCCAGGTCGCCGGCAAAGCCGAGCATATCCAGCGGATCGCCGGTGTTGGGAACGTAGACCTTGCCCTGCAAAGCGATGCCAATGCTGAACATGGCACCGACGGAGACAAACAGCAGCGCGGCCCGGAACCAGTGGCGCAGGAGCAGATGACCCGCGCCGGGCACCAGCCATCCGGCGATCAGGACGGCCGCTGATTTGCCGGAAGAGTTCGCCGCCGACTGCGAGGAGGAGACAGGTGCTGGGACATTCGCTCTGCTGGCCATAAAGAAGGATGATACCAGTTCCGCTCCGTGGGCCATGCTCCCGGAGATTTGATCCGAGGGAGGCTGGCCCAGACCTTAAGTTGCATACGCAAAAGCGGATGCCCAGGTCTGGATTCCAAAGACCTGGTTTTTGCGGCGGCACACTTGTCGGTGTCACTGCGCGCGGGCCTGTCAGATGCGCACCAACTCCCGCTGAATGCGGCCGGTGACCTCGGCGCGTCCGGCGCGGGCCATCATGTTCACCTCGCTGCGAACGCCGAACTGCGGCGCGTCCTGACCCGCTGCGGGCGGCGGGAGATAGATTCCCGGCTCGACGGAGAAGCAGGTGTCCGGGAGGATGAGGCGCTCGTCGTGCGTCTCCAGATTGTCCAGGTGCGCCCCGTTGCCGTGGATTTCGTTCGCGATGTTATGGCCGGTGCGATGGGTGAAATACTCTCCGAAGCCCGCCGCCCGGATCACGGCCCGCGCAGCGTCGTCCGCTTCCCATCCCGCGATGGGACGTCCTGCGGCGAAGGCGCTGCCGACGGCGGCGATGGCGGCATCGCGGGCGTCGCGCACGGTTTCAAAGACGAGCTGCTCGCGCGCGGTTGGCTCGCGTCCGACGACGCCGGTCCAGGTGATGTCGTAGTAGCAGCTTCCCGGCTGGTCCAGCCGCGCCCAGATGTCGATCAGGACGAAGTCGCCGACGCGGATGGGCTTCGCTGTCTGCGGCGCAGGGTCGTAGTGCGAGTCGGCGCTGTTCTGGTTCACGGAGACGTTCGGCCCGTTCTCCCAGGTCAGCCCTTCGCGCCGCATCGCCTGCTGCAGCCACAGCACCATCTCGTACTCATTGGTTCCAGCGCCGCGCGCGCGCCGGCCAATCTCCTGGAAGCCCTCTTCCAGCACGCGATCCAGCTTGTCTTTGGCGGCGTAGTGGCTTGCGATCTGCGCCTCGCTCAGCACCGCCTCAAAGCGGGCCACGAGATCGGCGGAGCTGACGATGGTCTTGCCCATCTCGCGCAGCATTTCGATGGTGCCGGCGTCCACCATGGACACGTACATGATGGCGTTGCGGGGGGAGTACTGCATGGCCAGCGTCGCGCAGGGGGCGAGCATCTCCCGCAGCCGCGCCTCCAGCTCCTGCCAGGAGGAGTAGACCTGCTTTTCGCCGGGGAGAGGATCGAGCCTGCCGGACTCGATGCGATGCACCAGCTTGCGCGGCTCGCCCACCGCGGGAACCAGGTAATACCACCGGCGCGTGACGTGCAGGTGCTCGTCGAGGCCGAGGATGCGGTAGGCGATGGGGTCGCGATGGTGATGGTCGTAGAAGAGCCACGCCTCGATCTTCAACTCGCGGAGAGCGCTCTGGATCGCCTGCAGGTTCATATTTCTCCTTGGAAGGCTAACGAAAACGGCACTGAAAACGGCATCGCTGCATTTTACCGGGAAGATGGCCGCAGCCGCTTTGCGGGCCCTGGCTGCCGACCGGGAGGAAGCAGAAAGCCGGACCGGGCGGGGCGGGAACGAGAGGTGTGCGGCCTGCAGGCAAGGGCACGGAATTGCGCCTGGGTTTTGTCATCTCTGGAGTTTGGCCTGTAGGGGGTTTTGTCCTGGCGGGAGGCGGAGATGCTCTCTCGCCGTCGTCCAACGGCAATTTAAATTGCTCCGCCGCCAATTATCACTGGATTTTCGAGCGAGGACTCCTGTACCTTTCTGCCAACTCTTTTTGCCTTTCTCCGCTTTGCTGGAAGGCGATCCTCTGCATCCGGGCTGGATGCGTTTGCCGAGCCGGGTGGGTTTGACCGGCCACGCACGAAAAGGAACGGAGCACGTCAATGGGCCTGAGCATGGGGAAGCGCGCTTTTGCTGAGTTTTTCGGAACTTTCTGGCTAGTGTTGGGTGGCTGCGGTGCGGCAGTGCTTGCCGCAGGCTTTCCTCAAATGGGCATTGGCTTTGTGGGCGTGGCTTTCGCCTTCGGGCTGACGGTGCTGACGATGGCGTATGCGGTCGGCCACATTTCCGGCTGCCATCTGAACCCCGCAGTCAGCGTTGGCCTCGCCGTTGGCGGGCGCTTCCAGTGGAGGGATCTGCCCGCCTATGTGTTGTCCCAGGTGGCGGGCGCGATCGCCGGCTCCGCGGTGCTGTATGGGATTGCGAGCGGCAAGGCCGGCTTCAATGTCCATGCGGGCTTCGCCACCAATGGCTTCGGCCCGCACTCGCCGGGAGGATACGCTTTGGGCGCATGCCTGCTGTGCGAAGTGGTGATGACGTTCGTCTTTCTGATGATCATCCTGGGCTCCACGGACGCGCGCGCTCCCAAGGGGTTCGCTCCTATCGCCATCGGCCTGGGCCTCACGCTGATTCATCTCATCAGCATCCCGGTGACGAACACGTCCGTGAACCCGGCGCGCAGCACTGGTCCCGCGATCTTCGAGGGCGGATTGGCGTTGCAGCAGTTGTGGCTCTTCTGGCTGGCTCCGATCATCGGTGCGGCTCTGGCAGGATTGGTCTACCCGATCCTGGCGCGGCAGCCCGAGCTCACCGTCGGACAAGCCGAAGCACAGGTCAGCAAGGCGATGAGGACGTAGGGAAGACGGCGCAATCGAACTCGGCGACCAGGCTCCAGACTTCTCACCCTTCCTGCGGCCGCAGGAAGACTGCGGTGCGGGACGCGCGGCTGAAGTGCGGCACTTCAGCCGCGTTTCTGCGTCGCAACGAAAGGGAGGAGTCGGGACCGGATGGATGCACGGAAGAGTCTGATGTAAGAGTTTGGCGAGCCACGAGATAACGAATACTTATCCTGCTCATCAAAATGAGTACTTTTAGTGTTTATTGTCGCTCAAAACCGATTTTCCTAGAGCAATTCCATGTCCATGGAGCTAGGATAGCGGCAGCCATTGAGGATCAAGAAGCGACTGAAGCCGTTCGTCCCGCCGGGGACGCCTCATTCCCTCCGACGGGGATCCATTCCTCAATGTCCTTATTTTCTGGAGGTCGCACATGTCACGTCCACGTTGTATCGTCGGCATTCGTCTCAATGCCGCTCTCAGCATATTCGGCTTCCTGCTTTTGCTGGTGCTGCAAATGCCAGCCAACGCGCAGACCACGGGCACCATTCAGGGCAGCGTCACCGACCAGACCAACTCGGCCGTGGTTGGCGCCCAGGTGCAGGTGCAGAACACGGGGACGGGCATATCGCGCATGGTGGTCACCGACCACGCAGGCAGCTACTCCGCTCCGTCGCTTCCGCCCGGAATCTACCGTGTGGTTGTCACCTCGCCCAATTTCCAGACGGTCACGGTGGACAGGATCACGCTGAATGTCAGCGTCACGGTTCCGGTCAACGTGCAACTGGGCATCGCGTCGGCCAGCCAGACCGTCCAGGTAAGCTCCGCATCCATGGGGATTGAGTCCACGACCATGACCGTGGGCCAGGTCATCGATCCGAAGGCGGTGCAGGAATTCCCATTGAATGGCCGGCACTTCACCGATCTTGGCCCGCTCATCGCGGGTTCGGTCACGGCGCCGCAATCCGGCTTCCTGACAGCGCCTCTTCGCGGACAGGGCGCAGCCTCGTTCGACTCCGCCGGTGGCCGCGAGGACACGGTCAACTTCATGATCAACGGCATCAACCTGAACGACATGTCGCAGAACCAGATCACGTTCCAGCCGACCATCAACACGGTCAGCGAATTCAAGGCCGACAACTCCACGTTCAGCGCGGAGATGGGCCGCAACTCCGGCACGATCGTACAGATCGCCACGCGCTCCGGCACCAACACCTTCCATGGAGAGGTGTTCGAGTTCATCCGCAACAGCGCAGTGGACGCGCGCGACTTCTTCAACCGCGCACCTGGCCTGTAGTCGCCGTTCAAGCGCAGCAACTTCGGAGCGGACGTGGGCGGCCCCATCTGGCGCGACCACACGTTCTTCTTCCTGAGCTATGAGGGTCTGCGCCAGCGGCAGGGACTGACCATCACCAGCGAGGTGCCCACGACAGCGCAACGCGCCGCCGTCACCGACCCCATCATCCAGAAGCTGCTGCTGCTGATTCCCACCTCGAACGATGCCAGCGGCACCCAGTTCAACGGATCGGCGACAGCACCGGTGAACATCGACCAGTTCACGGGGGATTTCAGCCATACCCTCACCCAGAGCGACACGCTGCACTTCTTCTACGCATGGCAGCAGGACAAGCGGATCGAGCCCCTGTTGCAGGGCGACACCATTCCGAACTTCGGCGACCACCGCACAGCGCACCGCCAGATCGGGACGCTGGTGGAGACGCACATCTTCAGCCCGTCGGTGGTGAACGAGGCGCGGCTTGGGTTCAACCGCATCGCCATCAGCTTCTCTCCGCAGTTCACGGCAGACCCCGTATCCTATGGCATCAATGACGGCGTGACCACTGGCATCGGCCTGCCGCAGATCCAGGTCGCAGCAGCGGGCCTCACCCTCGGCGGCCCCGCTCAATTCCCCCAGGGCCGCTTCGACACAACGGGCATCTTCTCCGACACGCTCAACTATTTGAAGGGCAAGCACTCCTTCAAGTTCGGAGGCGAGTTCCGCCGCTTCATCAATGACAACTTCAACTCCGACACCGGCTTCATCCGGTTCAACACCATGACCAACTTCCTGAACGATCAGGCATCGTTCTTCAGCGTGACGCCGGGCAACCGCCCCAGCCGCATCTTTGTGAACGCGGGCGGCCTGTTCGCGCAGGACGGCTACAAGGCTACGTCCCGCCTGAACCTGGAGCTTGGCTTCCGCTTCGACTGGAACGGAACACCGACCGAAGCCGAGAACAGGTTCGTCGTGTTCGACGCTCCGACCTCGAGCCTGATCCAGCAGGGGACGAACGGTCTGAACGTTGTCTACAACCAGAACTACAACTTCGAGCCTCGGGTTGGCTTCGCGTACGACCTGACGGGCAGAGGCACCACGGAGTTGCGCGGAGGCTACGGAATGCAGGCGGACCAGCCGGTTGCGAATCTGGTGAGCGGCCTCGCATCCAACCCGCCGTTCGCGATTCCGGTGAGCACAACGTCAGCCACCACCCTTGCCGATGCGTTCGCGGTGGCAGGAGCGTCCGCTTCCCTCTCGCCGGCGAGCGTCCAGCGGAACTTCCGCAACGCCATCGTGCAGACCTACAACCTGAACCTGCAGCAGCAACTGCCGGCCAGGATGACGCTGAGCATCGGCTACTACGGGTCGAAGGGCAGCCACCTGCGCATCCAGCGGAACATCAACCAGCCGGTGAGCGGCGTCAAGCCGTTTCCGGCGCTCGCAGCCGGCAGCAGCATTCGTCCGGGCGCTGGCCTGGGGACCATCGCGGAGGGGGACAGCACCAGCTACTCCAACTACAACGGGCTGTGGACGACGGTGACCAAGAGCTTCTCGAACAACCTGGAGTTCAACGCCAATTACCAGTTCACCCGCTCCATGGACGTGAACTCGCTCAGCAGCCAGGGCTTCAACCTTCAGGACAACTACAACCTTGCCGGAAACTACGGCCCATCGGACTTCGATGTGCGCAACCGCTTCTCGATGAGCGGCGTCTACAGCCTGCCGATCACCAGCAATCGCCTGGTGAGCGGCTGGCAGCTTTCCACAGTGGCGCAACTGCAGACCGGCAATCCCTTCACCATCCTGACGACGTCCGGGCTGAACGGCACCGGCGTCGGCGTGCGTCCGGATCAGCTGGTCTCATCCGGCTCGATCAGGACGTCGCGGGCGCTGGCGGGCAATGGCAACGTGCAGTTCATCGCTCCCGCCATCTGCTACACGGCGACTCCGGGTTGCGAATTCGCCAGCGACGGCAAGCACTTCGGCAACTCGCAGCGCGGCGCTCTCTACGGGCCTGGGTTCGAGACGGTGGACTTGTCGCTGGTGAAGAACACGATGGTGCACAACAGCGTTACGTTCCAGTTGCGCTTCGACGCCTTCAACGCTCTGAACCACGCCAACCTCGGTCAGCCCATCAGCACCTTCGCCGTCGGCGCGAATTCGGTCTCGGCCGGCGCCTTCGGCCAGATCAACTCAACCCGCTTCCCGGTGGGCGATTCCGGATCGTCCAGGCAGTTGCAACTCGCGGCAAAGATCCTTTTCTAAGGGATCGTTCGAACGGTTGCAGGAACGCGCGCCCAGCAGGGCGCGCGTTTCTGTTTAAGTGCCGTCGTAGAAATCTGCGGAGGCTTAACACAGATCGCAGCGGGATCGGACAGATCAGAAGGAACAAAAGCGAAAGAACAGAAGCGAGAGAACGACAGGACGAAAGGACAGAAGGATAGAAGGGCGGAAGAAATGAAGTGAAAGAAGAAGGGCTGGCGAGCGGAAGAGCCGAAGAAGGAACAGCCCCCGTTCGCAGCAGTTGCTCATGGCGCTTGCGGCGGGTGGACTTTCTTCTGTTGCGAGCGGAGATCGGGTTGCTGGATGCGATAGAGCGGAATCAGAGTTGCTGTACCCGGTTGCGCAGCGCAGAGCGGCGGCAGCGAGCCGCGAGGCTCTCGCTTTGCTCAGGATGACAACTCATGCTGAGTGGCGGCAAAGAGGAGTGGGATGGGGTATACCGACTGTAGTTCCCTTCCAGCAGAAAAGGCGTGCCAAAGTGGCACGCCTTTCTGCAATCCTGCTGCGGGCGAACACCCCGCATCAGGTGGTGGTTTCGGCCTTGGCCGCAGCTTCCGCCGCCGCCGCCGCATTGGCCGCGGCTGCCGCAGCGTTCGCAGCCACTGTCGTAGCAAGCGCGCCCAGTTCGTCGGCCATCTTCTCTGTGGAGAAGGCCTCGATCAGGTCGCCAACCTTCACATCGTTGAAGCCTGCGAGGCTGATGCCGCACTCCATGCCGTTGGTGACCTGCGAAGCATCGTCCTTGAAGCGCTTGAGGGAGGAGATCTTCCCCTTGAACACTTCCGTGCCGGCGCGCATGACGCGTATCTGCGAGTCGCGGCGGATGATGCCATCCGTGACGCGGCAGCCGGCGATGATGCCCACCTTGGTGACCTTGAACACGTTCGCGACTTCCGCGCGGCCCTGGTAGTTCTCCTTGAAGACAGGCTCGAGCAGTCCAAGCATCGCCTTGGTCATCTCGTTCTGCAGCTCGTAGATGATCGAGTGCATGCGGATTTCGACGTGCTCCTGCTCGGCGAGGTCGGCGGCCTTGCGCTCCGGCCTGACGTTGAAGCCGATGACAATGGCGTTGGACGCCGAAGCCAGCAGGATGTCCGACTCGGTGATGGCGCCCACGCCGGAGTGGATGACCTTGACCCGGACCTTCTCGGTGGACATCTTCTGCAAGGAGTCCGCCAGCACCTGGACAGATCCCTGCACGTCGCCCTTGATG
>JAJZHR010000358.1 GCA_021810815.1 Acidobacteriota bacterium
GTCGCATCGCATCCACCTTGTCGAGATAGGCCGAGCCTTCGAGTCCACTGATGCTCGCACCGCGAACATCCCCCACCGCAAAATAAGTGTGCAGCGCCTCTTCAAAAAT
Source organism: Acidobacteriota bacterium (assembly GCA_021810815.1). Taxonomy (GTDB): domain Bacteria; phylum Acidobacteriota; class Terriglobia; order Terriglobales; family Acidobacteriaceae; genus JAJZHR01. Next base: position 110 of record JAJZHR010000358.1, read on the forward strand.
CAGCGGCGAATCCGAGTCGTTTGCGACCGCTAGTTGCAGCGCAAGCGTACGGCCGATGGCGAGCGTGCAGGCCAGCCGGAAGCGGTCATAGCCGAGCCTGCGGCTTTGCGCAGACGGGCCAAGCGTCAGGGTCAAGTGCAGGTCGTCTCCTGCAATGGCTGCAAAAGCCAGTTGCCATTCCTGCGTCCTCGCAAAACCGTGCGAAGGGCCCGCGGCACCTTTCCTGTCAGCGAACCACGGGAAGATGACCGGAATGCCGCCGCGTATCGCCTTTCCTGGAGCGAAGTCGCTGCGGCCGCTGGTGAAGAGGACCGGTCGATGGCCTGTTGGCTGCCAGTGCGTCAGGTGGGCGCCTTGCAGATAGAGCGTCGCCGCAGCCGATGGTGTGCTGATGTTGGCGCGAAGCAGCCCCGATGCTGTCTCGTCGAAGCTGAGAGCGCCGGGAATTCCGAATTGGTCTTGAAGAGAATGTGCGTCCATAGGTCGATTCAGTTGTTCGGTCGGTCAGTCGTTGCGGGTGATGCCGAGTTGCGCGCCTGCGGGGGTCTGAACTCCCCAGGCCATGCGCGGCGTGTTGTGGGCAATGCCGATGCGGCCATCCGGTCCCAGCAGAATGATGCCGCCGTGCCCGCCGAGGCGCTGATACAAATAGTCGATGGCCGCAGCAGCAGCTTGCTGAGGCTCGCTGCCAGAGGCTACGCGATCCACGGCCCATTTGCCCAGCACCAGCTTCATGATCGGCTCTCCCCAGCCGGTCAGAGAGACGGCAGCGGAGTGGTTGTCCGCGTAGCAGCCGCAACCAATCAGCGAACTATCGCCCACGCGTCCGGGAGCCTTGTTCAAGGTGCCTCCGGTTGAAGTCGCTGCTGCGAGGTTGCCGTGAATATCCAGCGCGACAGCGCCCACCGTGTCGTGCGAATCGAGGGCAGTCGCAGCTGCGAGATCGCCTGAGAAGGTCGTGTCCGCTTCACCAGCGATCTCGGCTTGCTGCGCCTTGAAAAGTCGTTCGCGCTCGCGTGGAATCACGAGTTCCGTGTTGTCGATCAGATCCATTCCATGCTGCCGCGCGAACCTTTCAGCGCCTGCGCCGACGAAGTAGATGTGGGGGGAGTGGTCTAGCACGAGGCGGGCGGCGCGGATGGGATTTCGGAGTCGTTCTACGCAGGCTACGCCGCCTGCGCGGAGGTTCTCGCCGTTCATGAGGAGAGCGTCGAGTTGCACGCGGCCGTCTCTGGTGAGGAAGGAGCCACGGCCTGCGTCGAAGGTCTCGTCGTCTTCCATCACGGCGACGGCTGCCTCCACGGAATCCAATGAAGACGCGCCTTTTTCGAGCAAAGCGTAGCCAGCGGAGAGGGCGTTGGCAATGCCGCGTTCGTGGGCCGCAACCGCGTCGTCGGGCATGGCCCAGGCTCCGCCGTGGATGATGAGAGTGGGTCGATGCATCGCTTCCTGAGTGTACCGAAGTGCGTGCGAAACCGCTTTTTCTCGCCGGCAATTGTGGTGCTTCACGGGCAGTTTTGCGGTGGCATTCGTCAGTTTCAGGGATTTATCTGCGATGTTGGGGTTTGATCGGCAGATTTGGGGTTTCACGGGCGATTTCCGAGTTTTGTCTCAAACGCCGGCAGCAGTTCGATGCTTTTCCGGCGATTGGAGCGAAAATCGCGCGGCTCCATTGCCTCCTGCGATCATGGATTTACCGTGGTGAATGCGTGCTCCAAACGCGGTGAAATGCTGCATCCGGACGGACATTCCCACGGTGAAAGATAGGTTTTCTGCGCGGTTGAGGCCAAAGGCCCTGAAACTGCGACATTTTTTGAATTTTCGGGCTTTGTACACGGATTAATCTTGACTTTGGGCCGGGTCGGCCTAAACTTTAAATCACCACCTGGACCCGGTTCAGGGTCAAGCAGGCCGAATGTTTGGGACTCTCCTCCGCTCCCTTACGTCCGGCCTGCACTTCGTTTAAAGCGATGACAACCCTACGCCATCGCCATCACACCGAACACCAGGCTGCTCTCCGCACCTGCTGGAACCCGTCTCGGCTACAGGATGAGCTTCGGCAGCCAGACGATGGTGTTTCATCCAAAGCTGCCTGTGGGCAGGTCTCCTATTCCCTTCACTTCCAGCCTGCTCGCGGCGAATACCTGGGTTTCTTATCACGCGGTGCGCGCCGCAGACGGAACGGTCACCGCCAGCCGCGTCCGCTTCTGGACGAACCAAGTGGACGCAGGGGAGAAAGGGTACCTGGAGCGGTTCCATGCCGAGGTATTTCCGCCTGATTACAGCAAGCACCTGGCTGGCAGCATCCGTTTTGCCCAGACAATAGAAATCATTCCAGATCAGGCCACTCAGAACTCCGTCTCCGAACTCGGTCGCGATCTGGTGCCGCAGTACCAGAAGGACTTGCCCTCTGCCGACCCTACGAAGATCGATTTTCGTTTCTATGTCGTCCGCCCGTTCATTGCGCAGCCGAAGACCATGCTGGTGGATACGGATGGTTTGCTGCCTACCTACAAGCGTGGCCCACTCGGGTTGGGGCTCAGGGTCATCCACGGATTCAACAGCCCTACTGCGAATACAACGGTGGAGGATGTTGTCGCCCTGCCAAATGGACTGATCCTGATACCGGACACGGCACTGGCAAGGCTGCGCGACAAGGCGCAACTGGCTGCGCTGCTCTCGTGCGCGATCTCCTCCGTCCTGCAAAAGCAGGCTTACATGGCTCTTCCCATCACCGTCTCCCGATTTACGACGCTAGGGCGGCCTCTGGGCAATCCCGATTTCGCGCCTGCGATCCAAGTCTTCGCCATATGGCAAAACGAGCAGGTACTTCGGCTTGGCATTCGCTCGATGCAGCAGGCGGGCTATGACATCCGCGAAGCACCTTTCGCGTGGTCGGTGGCGCGAGGAGAGCCTCTCAATAACCCGGTCGTGGCTTCCTCTGCTTCCGAATTGAAAAAGGCGAAGCAAGCCGTTCCCTGGTACGCGAGCTATGCCATGAACATCCTCAGCCGCGACTACGCAGCGGCAGATTACAGCAAGCTGAAAACCGGGGAAGCTGAATATGCGAAGCTTCGGGATGAGCTTTACAAGGCGGCCCCAGACTTGCGGCGACTACCCGCAAGCAAAAAGCAGAGCGGTTCCAAAGCAAGTGCATCTTGAGGAATCTCTGATTCACAGTCCCTCAGCGGCTGAAGCCGAGTTGGGATAAGGCCTGGGGCTGAAGCCCTTTTTTGTGCTGGCTTCTTTTCAGGGGCCTGAAGGCCCCTGCTCCCTCCGTGTTCGCACTTTGCGCGAATGAATGATTTGCATTGGACATATCTCCGTGTCTGCGGGAGGTATGCGATGGATAGTCTTTGTTGCGATGGGGGTGGAGTGAACCCCAATAAAAGCCTCCATGAGTCGCAAAGGCAACTGCTGGGACAACGCCTGCTCGGAGACGCTGTTCGGATCGTTGAA
>JAJZHR010000016.1 GCA_021810815.1 Acidobacteriota bacterium
GCCTGGCGATGCGCGTCTGTAGGCTGCGCTGCGCGGTGGGGATGTTTTGCAGCATGTAGGCGCAGCCAGCAAACGGAGCCGAGAGTTCCGCTGGACTGCCCTGCGCGAGGATTTCGCCTTCGTGCAGGAGGAGCACGTGGTCGCAGCGCTCGGCCTCGTCCATATACGCGGTGCTGAGCAGCACGGTCACACGCTGGCTCGTGACCTGCTGATGGATGATGCTCCACAATTCGCGGCGCGAGATGGGATCGACGCCAACGCTGGCTTCATCCAGCAGCAGCAGTTGGGGCGGATGGATCAGGGTGCAGGCCAGGCCCAGCTTCTGCTTCATGCCGCCGGAGAGTTGCCCTGCCTGGCGGTTGCGAAAAGGGCCAAGCGCTGTCAACGTCAGCAATTCGGCGAAGCGGCTCTCTCTCGCGGCCTGCGGAATGCCGTGCAGGCTGGCGAACAGATTGAAATTCTCCTCGACGGTCAGGTCTTCATAGAGACCGAAGCGCTGGGGCATGTAGCCGATCCTGCTCTGCAAAGCCAATGCCTGCCTTGGCAGCAGATGCCCGAGGACGCGAACCTCGCCAGCGTCGGGCGTCAGAATGCCAGCGAGCATGCGCAGGAGCGTGGTTTTGCCTGCGCCATCGGGGCCGATCAGGGCCATCATGCTGCCAACGGGAATCCGCAGCGAGACGTTCTTGAGCGCGTTTCTGCGGGCTACGCCTTTGCCGAACGACTTGCTGAGGCCGCTGACAAGGATCGCGTCCGTATCCCGACTCAGGTTCGCGGCATTCGAACTCGGGTCCGCGGCGTTACCCGAACCCATGTCCGTGTTCTTATCGGAACCCGGCTCCGCGCTTCTATCCGCAGCCATATCAGTCCTTCCCGCAGGGGTGCTCGTCGATGGCGTGGGGAGGATTGTCGGCCAGTGGAACCACAACGGTTGCTGGCATTCCCAGGCGCAGGCGGTGGTCGGGATTGCAGGCGTAGACGCGCACACGGTACACAAGCTGGGAGCGCAACTGCGTCGTCTCCACATTCTTGGGCGTGAACTCGGAGACAGGGGAGATGTAGCCGATCCATCCGGGGAAACGCTGGCCGGGAAAGCTGTCGGACTCGATCCAGGCGCGCATCCCGAGGGCTACTTTGCCCATCTGCGGCTCTGGCAGATAGGCGCGCACCCACAAGGGATTGTCCAAAGCGAGCGTGAGCACCGGTGCTTGCGGAGCGGCCATATCGCCCGGCTCCAGAATCCTGTTCTGGATCACGCCATCCGCCGGAGCGTAGAGTTGCGTGTCCGCCAGCTCCTTCTCCGCCAGGGCGAGGGTGGCGGTGTTCGCGGCGAGCGTTGCCTGCGCTGCTGCGATGTCCTCCTTGCGCGGGCCGAGGACGGCGAGCTGGAGGACCTGCTGCCTGGCGGCCAGGGCTTGCTGCTTCGCTGCCAGAGCGGCCTGCTGCGACAGATAAGCTCGTTGGGCATCGTCCCGGATTTGCAGGGAGACATACTGCTGGCTGGCCAGGGTCTGCTGGCGGCGATACAGTTGGTCTGCATTGGTGAGGTTGGCCTGGGCTGCGGCGACGTCGGCCTGATTTCTTCCGGACGGCTCCCGGCCAGCAGACGCGCGACCACCTGCCGCTGCGCCGCCATACTGGCCCGGTCCTTTGCCGCAGCGTCCAGAAAGCGCTGCTGCTCCAACTGCGCCAAAAGCTGGCCCGAATGCACGTTGCTGCCTTCGTCCACCAGTATCTTGTTGATGCGCTCGCTGTCGTTGAAGGCGAGCTGCACCTGGCGGATGTCGATGTTGCCATACAGCGTGATGTCGCTGGCGGGAGCTGGGCGGCGAAGAAGCAGGCGCACGCCATAGAAGCCAGCCGCTGCAAGCAGGACCACGACAACCAGGACGGCGATGCGCTTCTTGACCGGAACCATTTTCGCGTCTCCAAACCCACAGGCCATGCTGGCCGCTTTCAGGGGGTGCTGTCCAGCAAAGTGTTCAGTGCCTGTATGTCGAGCGGTGTCAGCACACCGGCGGCCGCCTTCAGTTGCGTCCGCGCCACCAGTTGCGTGTATAGCGCGAGATAGTAATTGCGCTGCGCGGCGGCGTAGCTGGTGGTCGCGGTCAGCAGGTCGATGATGGAGCGGCTGCCGATCTCATAGCCTTTTCGGGTGCCTTCCAGGGAGACCTTCGCGGAGGCCACCGACTGCTGCGTGGCCTGGTACTGCGCAACACTGTTCTGCAAGGCGAGGAAGGCGGTCTGCGTGTCCAGCCGGACCTGGTCCTGGAGGTTCGCGAGGCTCGCCTGGCTGGCCCGCGAGAGCGCCTCGGCCTGATGGATGCCGGCGCGCGTGCCTCCGCCCTCGTAGATGGGGATGGAGAGGTTCAGCGAGGCTCCGGCCTGATTGATCGCAAGCGGAGGAAGCAACGTTCCAGCAGCATGCTGGCCCACGCCGCTCAAGGACAGGGTGGGCCAGCGCGCGCGCCTGGCGAACTGAACCTGCTCGTCGGAAACTTTCAGGGTGGCCTGGGCCTGCTTGAGAAGCGGCTGGTTCTTGAGAGCGGAGTCAATCCATGGCGCCACGGCGTCCGGCTGCGGGGCCATCGCCTGCAGGCTTGTCACGTCGCGCAGCGCTCCCTCGGCATGGTGCGTGAGGCGCTCCAACTGATCCCTCGCGATGGCAACGGCGTTTGTTGCGCCGATCAGATCGGCCTTCGCGGCGTCGAGTTGGGCCTGCGCCTCCTGCACGGTGATGATGTCTCCTGCGCCCACATCGAGGCTGGCTTTCGTCTGGTTCTGGATGCTCTGCAGCAGATCCACCTGCTGCCTCGCCACGCGCTCATTGGCCTGCGCTTGCAGGACGCTGAAATACGTCTGGGCGGTCTCCAGGGCGACCAGTTGCTGCGCATAGGCGAGCGCCGCCGCGCTGGCCTGGATGCGGCTGTCGGACAGCTTCAGCGCGGAGAGAGCCTGGCCGTTGAAGATGGATTCGGTCAGGCTGGCGCTGAAGACATCGGAATGGTATCCGGTGGAGATGGCCTGGGGGCCGAAGCCTGTGACGTAGGCGGTGTTCATGCCTCCGCTGGCAAAGCCATTGAGGTGCGGCAGAAGAGCGGCGCGCGCCAGAGGCCTGCCTGCCAGATCCGCATCCAGAGCTGCGCGGGCCTGGGCGACCATCGGCGAGCTGGCTGCTGCCTGCTGGTACGCGGTCTGCAAGTCCGTTTGCAGGTCTGGTTGAAGGCTTTGGGCAGCGCCAGAGAGGGCCGTGGAGCACGGCAGGCAACAAATGATCCACAGCGCAACGTACAGCACCCGCGAGCGGCGCACTGGTGGCACGGGGAAAGAGGCAAGGCAACGAGTTTGTTGCTGGACAAAAGCCATTCCACTCCAATCCATGGGAAACACGGATTGTCCAGACGCCAGGATTAGCTGATAACGATCAGCATCTCCACTATACGCGGCAAAAACCTCCCGATTGTGTGACAGAGATCACAGATTGGATGCAAGCGGCAAGGTATCGTGGCAGCACGAAAGAGATGAAATAGATCGGGTCAAGTCACTCCACGGAACTCGTGCAGTCGCTTCGCGCTAGCTCAGCGAAGCGTCGGCGCATGACTGCGCCGATTATCAGCCGAGATTGCAGCAAGTTTAGATTGATGTGCATCCATGGATTTAGTGATAGCTCCATCTATAGTTGCATGACAGAAATATATATATCTTGTAACTTCCATTCTTTACATAGGTTGAGTTGCAAAAATACTTAGCGGCTTGCGCGCGTTGATTAGGAATTGAACATGGGCATCTCCCGGATCACCGCACTGGCAGGCATCTTTCTAGCTGTGAGCGTTGCATTCGGAGTATCTATGGCATCGGAAGCTGGCCATGCGAATACCGCGTCCATAGATTCCACAGATGGTTCTACTCTGGTGTTCATCGAGGCTCCAGTGGTAGCGGCGGGCGCTCCGATGGATCGATTTCCGCAGGGCAGCCGTCTGATGCGAATGACGCCGGTAACTTCTGCTTCCGCAATTTCTGCGGCCTCCAATTTTTTCGCCGCCGCCGATCCGAATATTTCGTTTGATGCAACGCGAATCCTATTCTCTGGCCAGAAGAAAAAAGGCGGCGATTGGCAGATATGGGAAGTGGGCGTGGATGGCGCCAATCTACGGCAGATCACGCACTGCGTGGTGGGCTGCTTGCAGCCCGTCTACCTGCCGCGGAATCAGATTGCGTACACGTCCCTGCTCGGCAACGGCAGACAGCTTGAGTCAGCAATTTATGTTTGCCAGGAAGATGGGTCGAGCGCCCATCCGATCACTTTCGGCCCAGGAGAGTACGAGGTGGAGACGGTTCTACGCAATGGCCGCCTCCTGCTGTCGGCAAAATCCACTCTGCTGTCGGAAAAATCTGTCGCTCCCTCGGCAAACTTCATCGCACCTTCGGCAAAATCCGACGTGACGTCGGCAGCTTCCGTGAGGGGAAAGACGGTTCTGTTGACTGGCGGCGCTGGCCGGAGTCATCGTGCGCTGTATACGATCCGGCCAGATGGGTCGGGACTCGCCCTGCTTCGCCAGGACGCTGCCGCGAACATCCTTCCCGCAAGCGCGGACGAGCTGGCCGATGGCACCATTCTCTTCGTTGAGCAAGAAAGCATCGAGCGAAAGGACTTCGTCGGGGATGCTCTTGAAGGCGAACTTCGCTGGATTCTTCCCGGGGCGTTGCGCGCATCGACGGTCGCTCAGCGGCCCCTCGTTTACGGACGTGCGCAGGAGTTGCGGAAAGGAACTCTGCTGGTGGCGGAACGGGAAGCCGGGCCAGTCGCTTCTTCCCATGGATTCGGCTTGTATAGCTTCAATCCGGCCAGCAAAACGCGGAGTAAGCTGCTCTACCGGAATCCGAACGCGTCCAGCGTGCAGGCTGTTCCGCTGCGGCCCCATGCGCCGCCGGAATACTACTGGAGCATCCTGCATCCTGACGTCAAGACTGGCCGCATCCTTTGCCTCAACTCCTATATTTCCCAGGATGCTCTGGGTGGTCGTCTGGCGGCCCGGATCGCAAAGGCGCGGGTGATCGCGCTGGATCAGAGCAGCAAGCGTGAACTGGTTCTGGGCGAGGCGCCGGTTGAGACGGATGGCTCCTTCTTCGCAACGGTTCCGGCCGATATGCCCATCCGATTCGAGTTGCTCGGCGCGAAAGGGGAAGTAGTTCGCGCGCAGAGGAGTTGGATATGGGCCAGGACCGGCGAAGACAGGGGCTGCCTGGGATGCCATGAGAGCGACGCTCTCGCCCCCGAGAACCACTGGCCTCTCGCATTGCGGAGATCGGACACTCCGAGTTCCCTCAGCACGCAGCTGCGTGCGCACACCGAACATCCACAAGGCATCCAATGAGAACCTTCCTGCGCCAACTCGCCACGATGATCGCCGCCGTACCGCCGCTGTTAGCGCTTCTGGCGATTCCAGCACTTTCACAAGCGCCAGCCAAGGCTCCGGCCAAAGCGCCGCTGCCTCAATTCGAGGATGTCACGGAGAAATCGGGCATTCGCTTCCAGCATTCTTTCGGCGAGAAAGACTTGAGTTCGATTCAGGAGGGAACCGGCTCCGGTTGCGCCTGGATCGATTACAACAATGACGGTCTGCTCGATCTGTATGTCGTGAACGGGAGGCATATCGACGGCCTCACCAACCACTCTGCTCCCGATGGCGTGAACGCCACGAACCACCTGTACCGCAACAACGGCGATGGCACCTTCACCGATGTCACGGCCCAGGCGGGCGTGCCCGGAAAAGGATTTGGAGTTGGTGTGACTGTAGGTGATTTCGACAATGATGGCCACGAAGATATTTACGTGACCAACTATAACTCAGCCATCCTCTATCGCAACAACGGCAATGGGACCTTTACCGATGTGACGGCGAAGGCGGGCGTTGACAATCCCCATTTCGGCACGGGAGCTGCTTTCCTGGACTACGACAGGGATGGTCGGCTGGACCTGTTTATCGGAAATTACCTGAAATTCGATCCGAATAATCGGCAGTATTATTCAGCGAATCAATATCCCGGGCCTCTGGCCTATGCTCCGGAGTCGAATCGACTGCTCCATAACAACGGGGATGGCACCTTCTCCGACGTATCCCGGAAATCCGGAATTGACGCTCAGTCGGGCCGGGCCATGGGAGTAACCGTAGGAGACTACGACAAGGATGGCTGGCCGGATATTTATGTCGCCAATGACACCATGGCGAGCTTCCTGTACCACAACAATCAAAACGGGACCTTTACGGATGTGGCTCCCGATCTCTATGTTGCGTATGGGCAGAACGGGGAAGCTTCGACAGCCATGGGCCCCGTCTTCGGCGACTACGACAATGATGGATGGCCGGATTTGTTCGTCTCCGATGCGCACTACCACCGGCTCTACCGCAATCCGGGCAAGGCTGGGGCTGCTTTTCAGGATGTCACGGATGAGGCGGGCGTGGGCAACGCCTCCGGCCAGTACGTCGGATGGGGCGATGGTCTGTTCGATTTCGACAACGATGGATGGAAAGACATCTTCATCGTGAATGGCGGCCTGGTCTGGCTGGTTCCCATGCAAAGCTCTTTGCTGCGCAACAATGGAAATGGAACCTTCAGCGACGTTTCCATGGAAGCCGGGGCTTTTCTTCATACCCAGAATGTAAGTCGTGGAGCATGTTTCGCGGACTACGACAACGATGGATATATGGATGCCTTCATCACGACTCTCGGGGGCAAAGGCATCCTGGTGCATAACACGCCGCCGGCAGGAAAACTGAACCACTGGCTGACCATCAAGCTGGTGGGAACGCGGAGCAACCGCGACGGCTATGGAGCGAGTCTGGAGGCCGTGGCTGGGGATTTGCGCCAGTATGCGCAGACGATATCGGGCAGCGGCTATCTTTCCCAGAACGATCCGCGCCCGCATTTCGGCCTGGGCTCCCACGCGGTGGTAGACACGCTCATCATCCATTGGCCCAGCGGGATGGTTCAGACGCTTGAGCACATCCGGGCGGACCAGGTGCTGACTGTGACGGAGCCGCAGGCAGCTCAGGGTCTCGCTCAGCCAGCCACCAGCGCCCCGTCGGCAGCACCAAGGAAGGCGCAATGATCGTTCGCCCCCATAGCCGATGGCGGGATGCAGCTCTCTGGGGCAGGCTTTTTTTCGGCTCGCTCCTGCTGATGCTGGTGGTGGCGCTTCCGTGGCAACGCTCTCTCGCAGTTGCTTCTCAGGGCGCGCCAAATACAAGCGCGGTCAACTCCACATGGGGGACGAAGTATCTCAGTCCTGTCGCGCTGAAGCTCTCTCCAGATGGCCGCAGATTGTACGTCGTTTGCGAAGGCGACGACAGCGTACTTGCGGTGGACACGAAGACGCGGCAAGTGTTGGCACGGCTGCGGGTGGGGCATCGGCCAAAGGGGATTGCGATTTCCCCCGACGGGAAGTCTCTGTACGTCTCCGATGAGGAAAGCGATGCTGTCACTGAGATCGACGCAGAGACTCTGAAGGCCCGTCGCACCCTCGCTGTTGGGTGGGGGCCTGTAGGTCTCGCAACCGACCATTCCGGGACGACGCTGTTCGTGGCGAATACCCTGGGGAACAATGTATCGCTCATCGATCTGCAGAGCGGGCGCGAAATCAAGCGGCTGGAGGCAGGACACTATCCCGAGTACGTCGCTCTTTCGCGCGATGGTAGCCGCATCTACGTGGCCAACCTGCTGGCGCGCATCGCTCCCAACGATCAGCCGCCAGTCTCCGAGTTGACTGTGATTGATCCTGACAGGCAGATGGTTGCCGCGCGGATCGATGTGCCGGGCGTCCTTCAGATGCGGCACATTGCTGAGTTGCCCGCCAGCGCGGGAGGGTACCTGCTGATCCCTTTCATGCGCCCCAAGAACCTGAATCCTCTGGTTCAGATTCACCAGGGGTGGTATTTGACGCATGGGCTGGCGGTGATTCGTCCCTTGATTTCGAGGGAGAGCGGATCGCAGAGTTACCAGGTCGCAGAGGTTTTGCTGGACGACATCGACCGCTACTACGCCGATGGATTTGGCGCAGCAGCAACACCTGACGGGCGCTGGGCGCTGGTGACAGCATCTGGGGCAGACATGGTTTCCGTGCTGGACACGGCCAAGCTGAGACATCTGCTATTGCGGACGCCGATAACACAGCGGGAAGCTCTGGCCAACCGGCTCGATTCCGCCAGCCAATTCGCGACGCAACGCCTGAGGACGGGACGCAATCCCACGGATGCGGTGGTATCGCCGGATGGCCGGCTCGCCTACATCGCGAATCGGATGGACGACACGATCAGCGTGCTCGATATGACGCGGATGGAGATGGCGTCCACGATCAGCCTGGGCGGGCCAAAGGATATTTCTACGGTGCGCCGCGGCGAGCGGCTGTTTTTCAATGCGAGTTACAGCAATCAGGGGCAGATGGGATGCGCGACCTGCCACCCGCACGAGGGGCTTTCCGATGGTCTCGTCTGGAGCCTGGAGACTCCGCAACTGGGCCGCGACGTGGTGGAGAACAGGACGCTGTTTGGCATCGACGGAACATCGCCGTTCAAGTGGAACGGGAAGAACCCGAATCTTGAGACGCAGGATGGCCCTCGGACTGCGATGTATATTTTCCGCTCGCAGGGATTCAATTCCGGCGAAGTAAACGATCTGGTGACCTACATTCTGTCGCTGCGGCTGCCGCGCAATCCGCATCTCGCGCGGGACGGCCATCTGACCGACACGCAGGCCAGGGGGCAGGCGATCTTCTTCCGCGACAGGACCAATGCGGGAGCTTTGATTCCGCCCCAGGACCGCTGCTACTACTGCCACGCTCCGCTGACGCACTATACGTCGCGCGTCCTGATGGATGTGGGGACAGCAACGCCCTACGACACGATCCATGCCTTTGATGTGCCGCAGTTGGAAGGCGTGGTGATGAAGCCTCCATATCTGCACAACGGAGAAGCTCTGGAGATGGAAGACATCTGGACGAAATTCAATCCGGATGACAAGCACGGAATCACTTCCGATATGAACAAGGTGCAATTGAACGACCTGATTGAGTACTTGAAGACCTTATAGGCCATGGTTCACAAGCCATGGATTATAAGTCGAATAGCGCAAGCCAAATATTGTTGGTCACGGGATGCAGGGCAAGGATCGCAGAGCAGGGATCGCAAAGGTTTCTAGAAGGTGGAGAGCTATGTTTTTGGAGCGGACTGGAAAATCATCCTCGTGCTGGGCTGTTTTGCGGATGGCCGCATTCCTGATTCTGGCTACGGCGAGCCTCGCAGCGCAGGGTTCTTCCCTGTATACGAAGTGGATCAATTACACCCCGGCCAATGGCTTTCCCAAGGGGGAAGTGTATTGCGTGACAGTCGATGGCGACCGCGTGTGGGCCGGGACCAGGGATGGTCTGGTGTTGCTGGAAAATGGCAGCGTTAAGAAGGTGTTCACCACGAAGGACGGCCTCGCAGGCCATGCGGTGATGTCCGTGGCAGTGGACAAGCAGACAGGAGATGTATGGATCGCAACGTTTGGCGGCCTCAGCCGGTATTCCGGAGGCCAGTTCAAGAACTACACCAACCTCACCAGCGGCCTGGCCAACGATCTGGTCTATGGAGTTGCGGTGCAGGGGAAATACGTCTGGGTGGCCACCACGGCCGGCGTCAACCGGCTGGACACCTATACCGGGACCTGGTCGATCTTCAACGAATCCAATGCACCCTTTGAGGAGCCATGGACCTATGACATTTCCGTGACGGCCGACAGAATTTACTTTGCCGTATGGGGAAGCGGTGTGCTCTCTTACGATCCCGAACATAACTCCTGGAAGCCCTACTCAGATCCCGATGGGGAAATGGAGCTGGTTCTTTATCGCAACCAGGGGCTGATTCACAACGTTGTCAGCAGCGTTTCCTACAATCCAGGCACGAAGACGTTCTGGGCTTCTACTTACTTCGGCCTGAGCAGCTACGACGGGAGGAACTGGCACAACTATCTGACCAAGGACAGCGGAATCGTCTCCAATTTTGTCAACGCGGTGAGGTCGCGCGGCAATGAAGTATGGGCCTGCACCCAAAAGGGACTGAGCGAGTTGAATACCAGCACCAACACCTGGACCACCTATCAACCCGACGCGAAAACAGGTCGCGGCAAGATTCTTGTGACGCATCCGGACGGTAGAACCGAACGGATCGGATCCTCGACAACCCTGGCGCACAACTACATTCTCAACATCGCTTTTCAAGGGGACGACCTATGGGTTGCCACAGCCCAGGGTCTCAGCCATGGAATTCTTCAACCACACAAGGAGCAATAAATTTATGAGCAACGCAACCGCTGAACTCGAAACCGCAATCGCGCCCCGGAAGGCAATCAGGAAGAAGACGATTGCCGCTCCACAGGCATTGAACGAGGCCTACAACTACAAGAAGCCCTCTTCATTCTCGCGTGGCATGCGCCTGGACATCAAGGGGATCACCATCCTTCTCATCTCCGGCACGGCCAGCGTTGGAGAGCAGGGCCAGACTGTGCATCCGGGGGATTTCCGCGCGCAGACCCGCCGCGCTTACCAGAACATCACGGCCTTGCTGGAGTCTGAAGGAGCTACCTGGAAGGATGTTGTGCGGACCACCTGCTACCTGCGCGACATCGAGCGCGACTATGAGGCGTTCAACGAAATCCGCACCGAATTCTTTCAGGAGCAGGGACTGGAAATGCTGCCAGCCTCCACCGGCATCCAGGCGATCTTGTGCTGGCCGAGCCTGCTGATCGAGATGGAAGCCATGGTCATTTTCGAGACGCCAGACGCCACTGCCAACGGCGGTAGCACGGAGCGTCGAGAAGTTTGAAAGGGCATGCAACTCCATCAGCAGGGCCAGTGAGATCAGGAAAGAGGCAATTATGGCAAGCAAGATCGCCGGACAAATGAGGTTGGAGGACATCCCCCGCATTTGCCCTATCATCAGCCGGAAGGGTCATCCACAGTTTGGCGAAGGCGGCTTGATCGAAGTCAGGGTGGGGTCAGTGCGCTTCGGTTCCGGCACCCCGGTGGTGATCGCTGGGCCCTGCGCTGTGGAGAGCGAGCGGCAGATGCTGGCGGTGGCGCGGCGAGTTCGCGCTGCTGGAGCGGACATGCTGCGCGGGGGAGCGTTCAAGCCGCGGACGTCTCCGCATGACTTTCAGGGGCTGGGGCTGGAAGGCTTGAAAATACTCCGCGCAGCAAGTGACGAAACCGGACTGCCCGTGGTGACGGAAGTGATTGACGTGCGACTGGTGGAAAAGGTGGCAGAGTATGCCGACATGCTGCAGATCGGTTCTCGCAACATGCAGAATTATCCGCTGCTTGTGGAGGCAGGCCGCTCCGGCAAGCCCGTGCTGCTGAAGCGTGGAATGGCTGCAAGCCTGTGCGAGTGGCTGGGAGCGGCAGAATATATCGCCAACGAAGGGAACCTGAAGATTGTCCTCTGCGAGCGCGGGATCAAGACCCATGCTTCCACCGAATACTCCCGTTATTCGCTGGATTTGAATGTGATTCCAGCAGTGCATGCGGAGACGTTCCTGCCTGTCATCGTGGATCCAAGCCATGCCACCGGCGTGTGCGAGGTGGTGGAGCCAGCCAGCCGCGCTGCGATCGAATTCGGGAGCGACGGCCTCATTATCGAGATCGCCAACCGCGCCATGGGAAGCGGCGCAGCGCGGGCGATGTGCGACGCGGACCAGGCGGTCACGCCGGAGACACTGGAACGAATTGTCCGCTTTGTTCGAAACAGGGAGCGTTCTCAGGATTGGCAAGAGGCTGGACTGGCGGTGGCGGAGGGCCCTGGGCCATGGCAATAGGACGAGAAGCATGGAACGGGCAATTCGGAATGGGCAGGTCGCCCGATGCTATCGGGGACATGGAAGAGACGAAGTGCGCTACGGCCACGAGGGTTCGGATTTGCGCTGCGGCCGCTGTGGTTCTCATCGCCCTCGCGGGATTGCTGGCGTTGCCCGCCTGGTCGCAGTCCACTCCACCGGCGGATGCTGCTGGAAAAGCACCCGAACCCATGCGCTACGGCAACATGCCGCCATCGGCAGCGCCGTTCGGCCGCTACATCAAGCCCTACCATGAGTGGTACATCTCTCCGGACACATTGGCATACGACGGCGGTGCGCGCAGCGAGGCGGACGGAGATCCAGCAAAGCTGAAGACGATCAACATCGGCTTTCTTGGCCCGCTGGACAAGGACAACTACGACTCTCCCTATGGCATCGCCATGCTGCACGGCTCGCAGATGGCCATTGACGAAGCCAATGCCCGCGGCGGATACCACGGAAAGCCCTTCGCCCTGATGGTGCACGACGACCTGCCGCTCTGGGGAGCCTCGTCGATGGCCATCTCCGACATGGTCTTCAACGATCATGCGTGGGCCATGCTGGGATCGGTCGATTCATCTTCAACCCACATCGAACTGCGTGCGACGCTGAAGCTGGAGCTGCCCATCATGGACACGGCGACCAATGATCCCACTGTGACGCAGACCCGCATTCCCTGGCTGATGCACAATTTTCCGGATGATCGGCAGCAGGGATACGCCCTGGCGGATTACATCTTCAATCAGCTCAAGCTGAAGCGGATCGGAATTCTGCAGGTCAACAATCGCTACGGCAGGACGGGGAAGAGCATCTTCTTTGACACCGCGCGCCGCACCGGGCATCAGCCACTGGTGGAAGTCTGGTATGCCCCGGACAGCACGGATTTCAGCCAGCAATTGGGAACTCTGAAAGCCTCTGGAATCGATGGTCTGGTCATCTGGGGGGATGCGGTCCAGGCAGGACTGATCCTGAAGCAGATGCGCGCAATGGGCATGCGGCAGCCGGTGTTTGGCAGCAGCCGCATCTGCTACCCCGAAGTTCTGAGCATTGCCGGCCCTGCGGCGGAGGGACTGGTGACCATCAGCCCGCTTGACCCAACGCGGAGCGATCCGCAGTGGCAGCAGTTCAGAAGAAGCTATCTGGCCCGCTTCCATGCGGAGCCTGATGCCTACGCCTCCTACGCCTACGACGGCATGAATATTCTGCTCGCCGCCATTGCGCAGGCTGGCCTCAATCGGGGACGCATCATGGATGCGCTGCGCCAGCATGAGATGAAGGAGTACTCCGGCGTCAGCGGCAAGGTGTTCTTTGATGACACGTTGAACGATGTCGCTCCTGTCACCATGATGCAGATTCGTGGCGGCCAGTTCGTGTATTGGCCTGAGCAGCGCACAGACTGGGGAGGGAAGCCGGTGACTTATGCGCGGTGATGCATCTGCAAGGCGCTTGGCATCGGCTGGCTTGCTGATTGCGGCTTCCCTCATCCTGTTGGGGGGCGCATCGCGCATCTTCGCGCAGGATGAGAAGGCACCTTCTGCGCCGTACGCGTCTATCGCCAGGGATGGAGAGAGCTATGCGGGGCCGGGAAGGGAATCCTCGTTCGATCTGACGGAGCGGGTTCTGAGCATTGGTCTTCTGGTGCCGCTCCATGGGCCGGAGAAGGCCGATGGAGATGGAATTGTGGCCGCCGCGCAAATGGCGCTGAAGGATGCTTCGCAGCGTCCGATGCCCGGAGGCAGGCGGCTGGCGTTGGCGATTGGAGACGAAAGCGGGCCCTCCTGGGGGCTGGTGTCGGACGTGGTGATGCACCTCGTCTTCGATCAGGACGCGGTGGCGCTGATTGCCTCTACGAGTGGAACTGATGCGCACTTGAGCGAGCAGGTCGGCAACAGGATCGGAGTCCCTGTGCTGACGCTCTCGGCGGATGCGACCACAACGCAGATCGATATTCCATGGGTCTTCCGTCCAGGTCCCAGCGATGTTCTGCAGGCGCAAGGCATTGCCCGGAACATCTATCGAGATCGTGGCCTGAAAAGAGTGCTATTGGTCACCGAGCGGAACCACGATGGGCAGCGAGGCGACGAAGCGGTGCGCCAGGCCGCGCTGTCGCTGGGCGCACCGCCGCCCGATGGTCTGATTCTTGATCCTTTGCAGCCGGATTTGCACTCGGTGCTGGCGCGAATGCAGGCACAGCCGGAGCAGGCTGTTGTGCTATGGACGAGCGCAGAGGTTGCTGGAGAGTTGCTGCAGTCGCTTGATGCTGCTGGCGTTCGCGCGCCCATCTATCTTTCGCAGCAGGCGGCGCAGGCTGGCTCCCATGTTGAGTTTCTGCCCGCCAATGAAACAGCCGCCGCAGCCAATGGAGCAGTCGGCAGGGCTGT
>JAJZHR010000359.1 GCA_021810815.1 Acidobacteriota bacterium
CTGCGAACCAGCTTCGCCTGGGCTCGGCGTTATCTGGACTCGACCCGCGCCCTGCGAACAGCGCCGGAAATGTGAGCGTCTTCCCTTTGCATGGGAAAGACGCCGGAGGTTGATCTCGCCGCTTTGTCGGCAAGCCTCGGCGAATCCTGCACGTAGCGCACCAGCTCTTCCAGCGTCGCAGGCGGCAGAACCGTGAGCCCCGGACGCGCTTCCCGGCCGGCGTCGAGCAGGCATTGACGGATCGTGTCCTCCAGATCCTTGTCGGCGATGCCGAGCCTTTCGTCGAGCGAGTCCTCGGGCATCATCGGGAAGGCAATCTTCTGCACGTCTCGCAGATAGGCGTAGACGCTGCGTGCGAGCAAGGGATCGAACCCCTGCTGGCCCATGTCCCTGGCGAATGCGTCCTCATCGTAGCCGACGCGCTCGCGGGCAAGCCTCCATGCGTGCGCCCTGGACAGGCAATACAGCCCGGCCCAGGCGATCAGGGCGATCCCGAGCAGGATGCCGAGGGGGGCCATCATGCCATGAAGCCAATCCGCAAAGTTTTCAGCCTGCATGACAGCCTCCAAAACAATCCTGGAATCAGATTCGGGATGGGAGCAGCTTATACTAAGCCTTGCCGCAACTGCGAAAAATTCGGCAGTGGGCTGGTTTGAAAACAACACTTCCGGGCCGCAAGAACTTGCATTTTGTTGCTGCGATTGACCGTGTGGCTGGCGCCGCGCCCCTGGCAAGACGCTCCAGCGGCTCCGACCGCCAGAATTTCCTGAGCAGCCCCTGGTGTTTGATAGTGCAACGTTTGACGGATCGCGACATCCAAGTAGACCGAACACCCTCGGCGCGCTTGCTTGCAGTTGGATTTCGATCCGGCTTCTGAAAAAATCAGTGCCAGCGAAAAGATCAGAATCAGGGTTCAGGCTGGACGCGAAAGCATCAGGAGCCAGAAACGATTTGCCTATGCCTTCAGCATCTCCAATTTCGATGGCCGGTGTCGCGTTCCGAGTCGATGGCGGGACAGCGGACGAGGCGTGCGCGCCGACGGATGCGCTGACAGATGCGCCGACTGCTACGCACATCGATACGCCGCGCATCGAGGTGCCGCACACTGATACGCCGCACATCGAAGCGTCGCAGGATCGGAAGGCGTGGCCGCAAGATCGACTGATGGACAAGTTCGGGCGGGCCATCACCGATCTTCGCGTCTCCGTGACGGACCGGTGCAATTACAAGTGCGTCTATTGCCGCACGGGCAACGAAGGCGCGCAGTATGCCGAGCTGCCTATCGCGGATTATCTGCGGATGGTGAGGGTATTCGTTTCGCTGGGAGTGGAAAAGATACGACTGACGGGCGGCGAGCCGCTGCTGCGCAAGGGCCTGGTGGAGATGGTGGCGGAGCTTGCGCGCATGCGGACAGCCTTCGCAGCCGACGGCACGCCGCTGGCAGCGGGCGAGGGCCATCCTCTGGACATCGCCATCACCACCAACGGCCACCTGCTGGCGGAGATGGCGCAGCCGCTGAAGGACGCCGGCCTGAGCCGCATCACGGTGAGCATGGACGCTGTGGACGCGCCCACGTTCGCCCGCATCACGCGCGTGCCGAACGGCTTCGAGAGCGTGCTGGCGGGTATTCGCGCAGCCCGCGCCGCGGGACTCGATCCAGTGAAGGTGAACTGCGTTCTGCTGCGCGGCTTCAACGAGGATCAGATTGAGGATTTCGCGCGCTTCAGCCGGGACGAGGGCGTGATTGTGCGCTTCATCGAGTTCATGCCGCTGGAAGAGGACAGGGTGTGGTCGCCGGAGGTGGTGGTTCCGCTGGAGGAGATTCTTGCGCGGCTCAGCGCCTTCAGGCCGCTGCGCGCTCTGCCAGCCAACAACGCGGGCGAGACAGCCCGCAGGTACACGTTCGACGACGGCCTGGGCGAGATCGGCATCATCGCTCCGGTGTCCCACCCCTTTTGCGGACACTGCAGCCGGGTGAGGCTCACGTCGGACGGCAAGATCAGGACCTGCCTCTTCTCGCAGAGCGACCATGATCTGTATGGCGTGCTGCTGCGGGGTGGAACCGATCTGGACCTGGCAACGTATATTGCAACGACCGTGCAGCAGAAGGAAGCGCGCCACCACATTGGCGAGCCTGGATTCCTGAAGCCCTCGCGCAGCATGGTTCACATCGGCGGCTGAACACCGCCAATCGACCGCAACGTCGTTCCCGGAACAACAACGGCTCAGACACAGGACTACATTTTCCGTCGAACGGAAGCAGGAATGGCAAGACAATCCAGGCCGCTAGTCGCAATGCACCAGGGCCGCGCGATGCTGGAGCTGCGCGTCTTCCACGACGTGGCGCGCGCTCTGACCTCGACCCTGGAACTGGACGTGGTGCTGCACTCCATCATGGCGCAGATGGAGCAGTTCTTCGGCCCGGAGACCTGGTCGCTGATGATGATCGACGAAGCGCGCAACGACCTGTATCACGCCATCTATGTGGGAAGAAACAGCGACAAGGTGAAGCGCGTGCGCATCCCCATGGGCGATGGCGTGGCGGGATGGGTGGCCAGAGAGGGACTGCCGCTGATCCTGAACGACGTGGCGAGCGATCCGCGCTTCTCGGCCTTCCTGCGGAACAACCCTGAGATCGGGCTGACATCGATCGCGTGCGTTCCCATCAAGTCCAACGAGAAGATTCTGGGCGTGCTGCAGCTGATGAACTACCGCGTGGAGGGGCCGAACGACAGCGCGGTCTCGTTCCTCTACGTGCTGAGCGACTACGCAGCCATCGCGATCCAGAATGCGCGCTCCATGGCGCTGATCCACGAACTGAGCATCACGGATGACTGCACGGGACTGTACAACGCGCGGCATCTCTATGGTCTGCTGGACGAGCAGGTGCAGAGCTGCACGGGTGGGGATGGATGCTTCAGCCTGCTCTTCCTGGACCTGGACCACTTCAAACATGTGAACGATACGCATGGCCATCTGGTGGGTACGCGGCTGCTGGCAGAGGTGGCCAGCCTGCTGCGCAGTTGCCTGGGAGCGAAGGACGCCGGCTTTCGGTACGGTGGCGACGAGTTCGTCGTGCTCTTCCCCGGGATGGACAAGCAGACCGCCATCGAGACGACGCAGTACATCTACTCGCGCCTGCACGATGCGCGCTTTCTGGAAAAGGAAGGGCTATTGCTCACCATGCGCGCCAGCTTCGGCCTGGCGACTTTCCCCGAGGACGGCGACTCCACCCAGAACATCATCCGCTCCGCCGACGACATGATGTACGAGGTGAAGAACTCCACGCGCGACAACATCGGCGTGGCAGGGCGGGGAATGCTGGATCCGCACAAGAGCCTGTGGACTGTACGCCCCTCAGCAGGCGCGCAGGGCAGGCCGGCGACTGAAGTGGAAGCCGAACCGACAACCAGCAAGCAGTAGGGCAAGAGCAGGAATGCTGTGGCATTCGTGGAATGCGCCCCCTTCGCAAAGACGCGAAGGATGGGGCACCCGTACTCTTGCCTGCCGGAGGGATGGGCATCCCCTGATGGGATGCAACT
>JAJZHR010000360.1 GCA_021810815.1 Acidobacteriota bacterium
GATCGTGTGGTCTTCCTGCATGAGGGTCGAGCACTGTTCTTTGGCACGATGGACGAGATGGAGGGCAGCGATGATCCTGTATTGAGGCAATTCCTTGACCTGGATGCCCTGGTGCTGCCCGGGGGGGCGGCTCTCCAACAACCTCCGCCACGCCCCACTGCCGCTGCGTGACCGTAAATGATTACAAGATGGTTAATTGAACTTCCGTAATCTATTTTTCTTGCCCAAATTCATTGCAATCTTGCGTTGCGCTCATTATGCTACGGCTTAGACGATAAGATTGCAGGTGCGGGGATTCTGGATAGATTTCCCGGCGCTTCTCGTGCAGGCAATGCGATTCTGCGATTCCAAGGAATGATGGACTGCCTCTGAATAAGCACCGATCCAGCTTAGAGGCAGCTTCTACAGCATTCTGCGCATCCAATGTGAGAAGCATCTTCAGCCACAGCCGCAAAAAGCGCCCCCCAGCGCATAATTTCAAGGAGACACAACTCACAAAATGGGTTCGCCGGACTATATACGGGAAATTGGTCTGCCGCGCTCGCAGGGAGTTACGAGGCGCAATGCCACGTCGCAGGCTTCTATTTTCGAGCGCCCATCGGTGTACGGAACGGTATGGGCCCTGGTGGATCTGCTCACGGTAGCGATTTCCACGGTGATGGCACTGCACTTGCGCATTGTTTTTTTTCCGGATGCCTACGACCCGGCATCCTTCATCGGCGTGTTGCACGAAGCGCCGCATGTGCTTTTCGTCTACATGGCGTGGTTTGGGCTTTGCCTGGTGTTTCTGTCGCGTTCATACAAGATATATGCTCCTGTATCGCATTGCAGCGGTCTGCATGAGCAGCGCATGACCATTCAGGCGTGCCTGACAGCGGGCATGCTGTTATGCGGAGCCCTTTATCTGTCGCGGGGCGAGGTTGTTTCGCGCATCGTGATTTTGATGGTGATCGCTCTGACCTGTGTGCTGCTGTGCGCGCGGCGGGCGATTTGGCGCGCCGCGGTGTACAAGAGATATGAAGAGGGCATCGACACCCGCAACGTGCTGATTGTTGGAACCGGGCGGGTAGGCCAGGCTTTGCGCTACCATATCGAGTCCTTGAAATTCATGGGTTTTCGCTTCAAGGGGTATATCGCTCTCACTGAGCAGGAGGCTGTGAACGGAGGTCCGGACGTGGTGGGCGATCTGCGGAATTTCATTCCTGTGGCGCGCGCCCTGTTCACGGATGAGATTTTCCTTTCGGTGCCGTGCGAGAAGCGGCTGGTGACATCGCTTGTGTCCGACGCACGCGAGGCTGGCATCGATGTGCGCGTGGTGCCCGACCTTTACGACGGTCTGGCATGGAACGCTCAAGTGGAATACGTTGGCCAATTTCCCACCATTCCCTTGCATCGCAAGGAGTTTCCGATGGGTGCGCACATGGCGAAGCGGGCTCTGGATCTGCTGCTCTCCAGCATGGCCCTGATCGTGCTTTCGCCGGTCATGCTCGCCATCGCAATTGCCGTGCGGATGGACTCGGATGGCCCGATTCTGTTCCGGTCGTTCAGGATCGGCCTGAAAGGGCGGCAATTCGTCTGCTACAAGTTCCGCACTATGGTGAAGGACGCAGAAGTTCTCAAGGCGGATCTGGAGCACAAGAACGAGCGCGACGGAGTGCTGTTCAAGATCGCCGACGACCCCAGAATCACGCGGGTGGGCCGCTTCCTGCGCAAGTATTCGCTGGACGAAATTCCGCAGTTCTACAACGTTCTGATTGGCGACATGAGCATGGTCGGCCCACGTCCTCCGATCGCAAGCGAGGTGGAGCAGTACGATGTGCTGCATCTGCGGCGGCTGGATGTTCTGCCCGGGATTACAGGTCTGTGGCAGGTCGAGGCGAGGCAGGATCCATCGTTCGACAGCTACATTTCCCTGGACACAGCGTACGTAGACAACTGGGATCTGGCGATGGATATCAAGATTCTGATCCGCACGATCGGCGTGGTGCTGGGCGGCACCGGCAGCTAGGCGTTGGGTCATCGCAGACAAGGCAGCGTTCGATTTGCAGGTAAGACCTCATCCGATTTGCAGGCGATGCGTCCGGTTTACACTATAGCTGTGAAGCTTGCTCTGGCGCAGATTAACCCGACCGTTGGGGACTTCAGCGGAAACACTCGAAAAATCATCGATTTCTGCCGTCGCGCGGAACTTCTCGGCGCGCGCCTCGTGGTGTTTCCCGAGCTGACAGTATGCGGCTATCCCCCCGCCGACTTTCTGGAAAAAGACTCCTTTATCGAGCGCGCAGCGGCGGCCATCCGGGAGATCGCGGAGGCGACGCGGAGCATGGGAGTTGCTGTCCTTTGCGGGACGGCGACACGTTCCGATGAGCCCTCTGGGAAGCGCGTTCGCAACACGGCGGTTCTGCTTGCGAAGGGCAGCATTGCTTTTGAGCAGCACAAGATGCTGCTGCCTTTCTACGACGTGTTCGATGAGCAGAGGTATTTCCAGCCTGCGTCCTCCCAGGGCCTGTTCGAACTGGAGGGGCAGGAGCTGGCCATCACGATCTGCGAAGACGCATGGAACGACAAGGGCTTCTGGCCTCGCCGGGCGTATGACGTGGATCCGGTGGAGGAGTTGATGGCCCAGTTCGAGCGGACGGACGCGGGTGCCAGAGGCGATGCGTCTGATCGGCCGCTGATTCTGAACATTTCCGCATCGCCCTATTGGGAGGGCAAGAGGGAACTGCGGCGCGAGATGCTTGCGGCACTGGCGCAGAGGCATGGAGCGGCCGTTGTGATGGTGAACCAGGTGGGCGGGAATGACAGCCTGGTCTTCGACGGCACCTCGCTCGCCGTTGCAGCGGACGGCCGGCTGCTGGCGCAGGCGGCATCGTTTGCGGAGGATCTGGTGATCGTTGAGGTCGGCGGATCCCGTGTTCCGGCCCCGGCTCCCGCTTCTACTCCTTCCAATGCGACAGCGGATGCGCTGGAGATTCGTTCGACCGAGGCAGGCTCTGCCGCAGGCGACCCTTTCGGAGAAATTGCAGCGGTGTGGAGCGCCTTGGTGCTGGGGGTGCGCGATTATGTGGCGAAGTGCGGCTTCAAGAAGGCTCTGGTGGGGTTGAGCGGAGGGATTGACTCGGCCCTGGTGGCGGCCATCGCGGTGGAAGCGCTGGGCAAGGAGAACGTGCAGGGCATCGGGATGCCAAGCCAGTTCTCATCCCAGGGATCGGTGGACGATAGCCGCCTGCTCGCAGCCCGGCTCGGGATTCGGTACGAGGTGCTGCCGATCCGGGGCGTGTTCGAGCAGTATGAGTCTGTGCTGCAGCCGCTGTTCGCGGGGACGGAATTCGGCCTTGCGGAGGAGAACCTGCAATCGAGGATTCGCGGCGTTCTGCTGATGGCACTCTCCAATAAATTCAACGCGCTGGTGCTGACGACGGGCAACAAGAGCGAAATGTCCACCGGCTACTGCACGCTGTACGGCGACATGGTGGGCGCGCTGGCCGTGATTGGAGATGTGTGGAAGACGCGCGTCTACAAACTGGCAGAT
>JAJZHR010000361.1 GCA_021810815.1 Acidobacteriota bacterium
CGATGGACAGCAAAAGCTGACGAATGGGCTGGCGCTGGCCTGGAACCCGAGCATTCAAGGAGCGAAGGTGGAGGATACGGTGCTGCTGGTGGACGGAAAGATCGAGCCGATCACGCAGACGCTGACTCTGCCGATGGTTCACACCCAGGTGGGCGGAAAGGCGTATGCCTCGGCGGGAGTGCTGTTGCGTTGAACTGGCGCGTTGGTCATCAGTGGGTTAAACCGGCTCGCTGACCGCTGCTGCGCAGGACGATCTCCGACGCGAGCAGGGTGAGGGCGATCCAGTAGAGGTCCGCTCCGAGCAGGTGGACGATCTGCATCCAGGTGGGGGCGAGCAGAAGCACGTCGGCGATGCCGATGAGGATCTGCGACAGGAGAAGCGCCGCAGTGAGGTAGCCGAGTGTTCCTACCCTTTGCGATGAAGCCGCAAAGGAGGGTGCGCCCGGATTGTCCTGGGCTCGGCGAAGGGATGTTGTGCCCGGACTGGCCGGACTTGTTGCTGCGGCGCCCGGATGTTTGCCTGCCGTCGCATTCGTGGCGGGGGCTGCCTGGTTGCGGCTGCGGAGGATGAGCCAGACCACGAAGATTGCGGCGACCAGAGCGGACGCTGGATGCACCCAACGCAGCCGGATGATCCAACTGCCGCGGGCGGCGAAATCCTGCGTCATGGCGGCGGCGAGCGAGACGGACGGGAAGAGCGTGTCTCCCAGAGCGGCGAGCGATCCGCTGACTCCGGTGAGGATGCTTGCGCCAAGGCCCAGCAGTGCGAGCAGAAGCAGTCGCTTGTCCACCTGGAGGGTGCGGCGGCTGAGATTGCGCGACAGGAAGCTGGCTGTGAGCGTGAGTGCGGCCAGCAGCAGCAGCGTGTTCGCAAGGTGGATGGGAAGGACGATGAAGCGGCCCGGCGACTGGCTCTGGACGACGTAGCCGAGCTTGACCAGCAGGGCTCCGAGGAACGCCTCATTGACGAGAAGCACGGTGGAGGCGACGGCGGCGATGCGGGCGAGATGTCCGCGCATGGTGGAGCGGAAGATCCAGATCAGCAGGCCGAGGATGAGGAACGTGGTGGCTCCGGTCATGGCGCGATGGGTGAACTCGATGATGGTGGCGATCTTTGGCGACTGCGGAATGACCTGTCCGTTGCACAGCGGCCAATGGTTGCCGCAACCTGCGCCAGAGCCAGTGGCGCGGACCAGCGCTCCCCACAGGATGACCAGCACGTTGTAGCCGAGGACAAACCATGCGAATTGCCGCAGACGCGGCGATGGAGTGGATTTGGCCTGGGCGCGGCTGGAGGGAGGAACGAGGTGGAGTGCGGGCTTCTCAGAGGTTGGCATGGTCTTCCTCTGATTCTATGCGCGTGCCTGGTGGGCTTACGGATGGGAAGGCCGCATTCGTGGAATGCTGCTGGCTTCCGTGGTTTGGGAATCCGTGGTTCGGGAATCCCACCCTTTGCGATGAAGCTGCAAAGGGTGGGATTTCCGGAGTTCTGCTGCCAGCTCTGCGGCTGCGCGG
The DNA here is from genome assembly GCA_021810815.1 of Acidobacteriota bacterium. GTDB lineage: Bacteria > Acidobacteriota > Terriglobia > Terriglobales > Acidobacteriaceae > JAJZHR01. The sequence continues at coordinate 1,516 of JAJZHR010000361.1, forward strand.
CTAGCCCTTGGCCAGTTCTCTCGCGCGCTGCGTGGCTCGTTTGACGGCCTTGATGAGGGTGACGCGGAGGCCGCCTTCTTCGAGTTCGAGGATGCCATCGACGGTGCACCCGGCCGGAGTGGTGACGGCGTCCTTCAGCAGGGCTGGGTGGTAGCCGGTTTCGAGGACCATTTTGGCTGATCCGAAGGTGGTCTGGGCGGCAAGGAGGGTGGCAATGTCGCGGGGCAGGCCGACGTTGACGCCAGCCTCGGCCAGCGCCTCGATGATGATGTAGATGAAGGCGGGGCCGGAGCCGGAGAGGCCGGTGACGGCGTCCATGTGCTTTTCATCGACGATGACGGTGCGTCCGACGGTCTGGAAGATGCGCTGCGCTGTGGCAAGCTGGTCCTCGGTGACGAAGCGGCCGCGGCACAGGGCTGTGATGCCTGCGGCCAGCATGGACGGCGTGTTGGGCATGGCGCGAATGACGGCGATGTCGTGGCCTGCGGCGTGCTCAATGGCATGGGTCTGCACGGAGGCTGCGATGGAGAGGATGAGCTTGCCGGGAGTCAGCGCGGGACGGATATGGTCAATGAGCGCAGGAACCTGCGTCGGCTTGACGCCCAGAAGGATGATGTCCGCCTGCTTCGCGGCGGCGAGGTTGTCGATGGAGACGTCCATGCCGAATTGCGCGGACAGGGCCATGGCGCGCTCGGCGTGCTGCACGGTGGCGAACAGGCTGTCTGCGGCGATGAGGTTGTTCTTGAGGAAGGCCTGCAGGAGGATGCCGCCCATCTTGCCCGCGCCGAGGATTGCCACCTTCACGCCGGGCATGGTTGCCGCCTGCGCGGGGACTTCATAGGGAGTTGTGCTCATTTAGCCATCGTATCGCAACGGCTGGCTGGCGCGGAAGGATTGGGCACCGATGCATCTGGAGGCAAGGCATCTGGAGGCACTGCCTCAGGAGCCGATGAAGCGGGCGTAGAGGCTGCGGGCGAGGGCGATGTCCGTGGTGCCCTGGATCAGGGCGCGTCCGTCGGCAAAAAGGGTGATGCGGTGGGGGCCGCGCTCGAAGCGGAGCAGAAGGCCGTTGAAACGGACGTCGCCGTGGGGAGCGAGACGTGCCTGCATGGCGGCGAAGTCCACTGGGCGATGGTGCTCGTGGATTTGCACGGAGTTGCGGCCGCAGAGGGTGATGTGCGGTCGGCCCTGTCCGGCGAGATGGGCGAAGACGCGCTGGCCGCAGACTTCGCAATCGGGCAGCGGCTTCGAACTGTTGATCTCGGAGCGCTCATTGCTCCAGAGGTCGAAGGAGAGCAGGGTGCGGCGCATGGCCTGCGGCTGGTTGGCGAGATATTTCAGGGCTTCCGTGGCCTGGATGGAGGCTGCGAAATTGACGGCGGTGTTGAGGATGCCGGAGGTGTCGCAGGTCTCAACAGGGCCGGTGGGAGGTTTGGGGAAGATGCAGGCGAGGCAGGCTCCGCCGGGAAGAATGTTCATGGTCGCGGCATAGGCGCCGATGGCGGCGGCGTAGATCCAGGGCTTGCGCTGCTCGACGGCGTAGTCGTTGATGAGGTAGCGCGTCTCGAAATTGTCGGTGGCGTCGAGGACGATCTGCGCGGGCGCCAGGAGGGCATGGATGTTGGCGGGGACCAGGTCCGCGATGTGGGCATGGACGGCGACGCCACTGTTGAAGAGAGCGATCCTGCGCATCGCGGCCTCTGCCTTCGGCAGGCCCTCGCGAGCGTCCTGCTCATCGAACAGCACCTGCCGCTGCAGGTTGCTCTCTTCCACGTAGTCGCGGTCGATGAGGGTGAGTTGGCCGACTCCGGCGCGGGCCAGCAGGCTGGCGGTGGCTGCTCCGGTGGCTCCGCAGCCAACGATGGCCACATGGGACTGGAGCAGCAGGGTTTGACCGGCGATACCGATGCCGGGAAAGAGCACCTGGCGCGAGTAGCGCTCGGATGCAGCTGCGGCCAGATCCGATGCTGCGGGCGTCAGGCCTGCGGAGAGCGCGGCGGCGGAGTCCTTCTC
>JAJZHR010000362.1 GCA_021810815.1 Acidobacteriota bacterium
CGGTCTTCATGATGCCGTGGGCGGTGATTTTCCGCCAGCTTCCGGCCATCACCGGTTCGCGCTTCTTCGGCTTCTGGGAGATGCTGGTGTACCTCGGCTTCGTTCTGGTGGGCTACTTCTACATCTGGAAAAAAGGCGTGCTCACGTGGGCCAACGACAAGGGTGACCTCTAAATGGCCGAAGCTCTGCTGGACAAAGACGCTGTTCTTGAGGCCCATGCGGCCAATCCTGCCATCGCTTCCCTGCTGGCGCTCGACCCGGCCATCATCGCCAACGCGAAGTTCGACCGCGGCGAGTTGACGCTGACGATCGCGCGCGAAAGCATTGTCGCGGCGGCGAAGACGGTGCAGCAGGCGGGCTACAACTTTCTGGAAGACGTGACCTGCGTGGACTGGCTGCCTCGGGAGCCGCGCTTCCAGGTGGTGTACCACATCGTGTCGCACTCTTTGAAGGCGCGCATCCGGCTGCATGTGATGGTCGATTCGATCGACCCCAGCCTGGACAGCATAGTTCCCGTGTGGCCCTCGGCGAATTTCTATGAGCGCGAAGTTTTCGATCTGTTTGGTGTGCGTTTCGCGGGGCATCCCAACCTGAGGCGCATCATGCTGCCCGAGGAGTGGGACGGGCATCCACTGCGCAAAGACTATCCCGTGGAGGGCTACCGCTGATGGGCACCGTTGTGAATCCTCCTGAGCTTGAGAACCCTTCCGTAGACGACGTGCTGGCCGACGCTGCGCGCCACAACAGGAATGCAGACCCCTCGCAGAACGCCACCATGATCCTGAACATGGGGCCGCAGCACCCTTCGACGCACGGCGTGCTCCGCCTGGTGCTGGAGATCGACGGAGAGACGGTGCTGAGTTGCGCTCCGGACATTGGCTATCTGCACACCGGCATCGAGAAGACCTGCGAGGCGAAGTTCTATCAGCAGGTGGTTCCGCTGACCGACCGCATCGACTATCTCAGCCCGATGACCAACAACCTGTGCTACTGCCTGGCGGTGGAGAAGCTGCTGCAGTTGGAGATTCCGGAGCGCGCGCAATACATGCGCGTTCTGCTGAATGAGCTGACGCGGCTGAACTCGCACCTGGTGTGGCTGGGAACGCACGCGATGGACATTGGCGCGCTGACCGTCTTCCTGTACTGCTTCCGCGAGCGCGAGGACGTGCTGCGCATCTTCGAGAACGTCAGCGGACAGCGCATGATGACCAGCTACTTCCGCGTGGGCGGGCTTTCGATGGAGCCGCCGCTGGACTTCTACGACCAGGTGCGCTCGTTCCTGAAGATCATGCCAGAGCGCATCGACCAGTACCAGAACCTGCTGAGCGGCAACCCCATCTGGGTGAACCGGACCAAGGGCGTAGGCCACCTGAGCGCTGCGGATGCGATTGCCCTGGGCGTGACCGGGCCGCCGCTGCGCGCAAGCGGCGTGGACTGGGACCTGCGGCGCGACATGCCCTACTCCGGCTACGAGAAGTTTGATTTCAAGGTGCCCGTTTCACAGGATGGCGATGTGTGGGCGCGGTATGTTGTCCGGCTGGAGGAGATGCGCGAGTCGGTGAAGATCTGCCTGCAGGCGCTGGACGGCATGCCCGAGGGACCGATCAAGGCCAACGCGCCGAAGGTGGTGCTGCCGGATCGCGAACAGATGAAGACGCAGATGGAGTCGCTCATCTACCACTTCAAGATCGTCACCGAGGGCTTCACGGTGCCAGCAGGCGAGGTCTACCAGGCGGTGGAGTCGCCGCGGGGCGAGATGGGATATTACGCCGTCTCGGATGGAACGTCGAAGCCGTATCGCGTCCACATGCGCAACCCGTCCTTCGCCACGCTGCAGGCGCTGGAGACGATGTGCAAAGGCAGGCTGCTGGCGGATGTGGTGGCGGTGATCGGGTCGATCGATATTGTGCTGGGAGAGATCGACCGCTAGCTTCTGCTGCACGCTGTTGCTCTGCGTTTCCCGGTTGTCGGCGCGAGACATTCGGACTGTGATCCAGATCCGGACTGTGATCCTGATTTGTTCCGTCCTGTCCTCCTGAGCGCAGCGAATGATCTTGCGGTTGTCGCTGCTTTTGTCTCTGTTGTTCTGTATCGAGGGTCATCGTCCCATGGCAACGCCGCCCCAGATCGATTCCCTGTTTCAGGAGGTGGCCACGCGCGTTGCCGCTGCGACGGATTTCGCGCTGCGTCTGCAGGAGCGTTTGAGCGCGAACATCATGGCCGCCTCTACGCTGGCAAAGATTGCGACTCAGCCCGGAGCCTACTTCTTCGACATCAGCTACAAGGTGGAGCAGGGCGCGAGAACCAGCGGCGTCGAGTCGATCCGCGTGAAGAGCTACCTGGCAGAGGGTTTCGTTCTGGTGAACCACAGGCCGGGCGTGGTGGAGTGCAAGCTGACGACGGTGAAGGCTCCGAGGGTGCTGTACGAGGAGACGTTCAAATTCTTCGGCGCTGAGGCTGCCTCGCCGGACGCACACAGCATCGCGGACCACATCACCGGTCTGCTTGTGAAGTCGGAAGAGTGATGGATGCATTGAGCGCTGTGACGGAAGAGCGTGTCTGGGCCGAGCTCTGGACGTCGTTCGCATCGCTGCTGAGCAGCTATGGGGCGGCTCACGGAATGAATGGCCCCCATCAGGCGATTGTCGAGGTAGGCAATGATTTGATTCTGGTGCGCGCAGGCAGCCGGTGGATACGCTTCACGCGAGCGGAGATTTTGAAGGATGACGGCAGCGGCGATTCCTTCCGCCTGAACGAGGACGGAACAGTGGCCATTGGCGAGCGAACCGAGGAGATGGACTTCGCGGCGGAGCGGCTGATGCGGGAATTGATGGGTTAGACGCAGCCTGCGGCTGACGAACGAGCCGCAAAGAATTTAGAATGTGTTGAAAGAGAATATGAGCACACCCGCCAGCACGATCTTTTCGCCCGAACTAGCCGCCCGCTTTGACAAGCTGGTCACGATCTACCCGGTGCGCCGGTCCGCGCTCGTACCCATGCTGCTGTATGCGCAGGACGAGATCGGCTACGTCTCCGACGCAGTCGTTGCGGAAGTGGCTGTGCGCATCGGCATCACGGAACTGGACGTGCGCAACGTGCTGAGCTACTACTCCATGCTGCGCACCAAGCCTGCGGGCAAGTACAACGTGCAGGTGTGCACCAACATCAGCTGCATGCTGCGCAACGGCTACGGCATTCTGGACCACTGCAAGGAAAAGCTGGGCATCGGCAACAAGCAGACCACACCCGACGGGCTTTTCTCGCTGGAAGAGGTGGAATGCATCGGGGCCTGCTGCTGGGCGCCGGCCATCCAGGTGAACTACGACTTCCACGACAACCTGACCGAAGCAAAGGTGGACGAGATCCTCGAAGAGTACCGCGCGAAGGCAGCAGGTTCGCAGCAGTAAAGCCGCTTGTAGAGCTTCACGGTGCGGCCCAACAGCCAACCGGCAGAACAGAGATCGAGAAACAGAACAACGCAGAGATCGAGAAACAGAACAAAAGGAACCATGCCCAATCTCGTTT
>JAJZHR010000363.1 GCA_021810815.1 Acidobacteriota bacterium
AAGACAACGAAGCGGCATGGATGGGGCACCCGGTTCCGCGTCAACCATTGAAGGCCGGATCAAATTGCCCATTGCATCATGCTGTCTGCGCAGCCTGTTCCAGCGCGCGCGGAAACAGAATGCTGTTCTCCAGATGAATATGCTCGCGAAGATCCGTCTCCAGGTCTTCGATGGCCTGGTAATAGGCGCGCCAGGTAGGGCAGGCGGCGGCGGGCGGCGTGTAGTTGCTCGTGAGCCCGCGCAGTTGGCGGAACTCGTCATCTGCCTGGTCGTGATCGGCCAGCATGCGGGCAATCGGTTGTTGCACACTGCCAAAGACAGGAGGCAGCGTTGTCTGCTGATCCGCTTCGTACTGCGAAATGTAGGGGAAGAGCACGTTCTCCTCGCAATGAAAGTGGTGCGTCAGTTCGGCACTGACGACGGCGAAGGTTTTGCTGATCTGGAATATCTCGGGATGGTCGGCGCCGTGGCGGCGCTCCACCTTCTCAGCCAGCTTGTTCACCAGATCGATCTGCGTACGCGTGAAGGCATGGTGCTTCTGGACGATATATGCTGCGAGATCCTTCAATGGAGCCTGCTTCCATTGGGCCTCTGGCACCGCTGGTTCCTGGCGCTCCAGTTCCTCCAGCACGTGGGCGACCTCCAGGTTGAGCTTGGCGCAAGCCTCAGCCAGAGTGTGTTTGCCGCCGCAGCAATAGTTGATGCCTAAGCTCTCAAGGATCCGAACGGCTGCCGGTCGCTCGATTGCGATATCGCGTACCTGTGTTTCCGATGTGATTTTCATGATGTATTCCTCCTGGGCATTTCCCTAGCCGGATATCTCCACAGTAGGGCTGCGCACTGATATCTTCAGTGACTTCTATCACTCCATCCGAGGAGGCAGCAGGAACTGGGCAGCCCATCCCTCTGTGTGCGCAACTGATTTCTGGCAGTTGTGGTTGTAGGCAAGAGATCACTTGAAATGGCCGTATCGTGGTATGGCGTATCCAGATGTTGGTATATCCAGGTGTTGGAGACGCAAAGTCCATAACAGGCCCACGGGACATGCTGCTCGCAAAAGCTGAAATCGATTTCCTCTCCCATTTTCTCTGCCTGGGTTTGCTATATTTATTTGACATGCTGGCTGAGTAGTTCTATCGTTGTTGGCATAACCTATTGCTTATCCGGCCTGCTGTAACTGCGCAGATTTCTGAGGCAACAGGCACGAATCTTCGACTTATGGAAATCGCTATCAATACGGTATGGATGCGCTGCCAATTCTGTTGCTGCGGCCCCATGCCGGTGCGTTTCTGAGCTAGTCGAGATACTGCAAATCCCGAAAGCTTTTTTGAAGCCCACCCGCTATTCCACGGGTGGGTTTTTGCTTTCCGCCCAGGCGCAATCCGCGCAAACGCCATCCTCGCAGGGATGATCTATCCAGGCCTGGCCACCAGATCCAAGGAGTCATCATGACCATTGCCGCCGAACGCTGTTGTCCCTCCCCGAAACGTTCCTGAACCGACACATTCAACATTCAAAGCAAACAGCAGCGCTACCTGGGAAGAGCCAGACAGAACCCAGGAAGCGTAGACAGGGAGTTGACAGACTATGGCAGAGGCACAGGTTCACTACGAAATCTTGGTGGTTGGCGGCGGAAGCGCAGGGATGACAACGGCGGCGCATTTGGCGAAATTGCTTCCCGGAGGCTTCAGAAAGACCTCCCTGGCGATTCTGGATCCTTCGGACAAGCACTACTATCAGCCGTTATGGACGCTCGTGGGTGGAGGTGTTTATCCCAGGGAGGTCACAGAGCGCAGGCAGGCGGACTACATCCCCAAGGGAGCGACCTGGTTGCGCGAGTCCGTCGCTGAGTTCTTTCCCGAAGAGAACTACGTTTTGACCGGTTCGGGCAAGGCGATCCACTACAGCTATCTGATTGTGGCACCGGGAATACAGGTGGACTGGGGGAAAATTCCAGGGCTGTCTGAGAGCGTGGGCAAGAATGGGGTCTGCAGCAACTACTCGTATGACACGGTGAGTTCGACCTGGGACAACATCAAGAACTTCAAAGGTGGCACGGCTATTTTCACGCACCCGATACCTCCCCTCAAGTGCGGCGGCGCTCCGCAGAAGATCATGTATCTCGCGGACAGCCACTTCCGGAAAACCGGCGTGCGGGATAAGTCGGAGATTATCTACTGCTCTGCCATCGCGAGCATCTTCCAGGTCAAGCGCTATGCCGACACGCTGGACAAGGTGATTCAGCGCAAGGGGATTGTCACGAAATATCGCAACAATCTGATTGCTCTGCGCCCTGATGCGAAGGAGGCGGTCTTCAAGCATCTGGACACGGGCGAAGAGTCCGTGCTGCGCTACGACATGATCCATGTCACGCCTCCGCAGAGTTCGCCCGATTTCGTGAAGCGGTCGCCGCTGTCGAACCAGGATGGATGGGTCGAAGTCGACAAGTTCACCTTGCAGCATGTGCGCCACGCCAATGTTTTCAGCCTTGGGGATGCGAGCAGTCTGCCGACGTCAAAGACCGGGGCAGCAGTGAGGAAGCAGGCCCCGGTGGTGGCGAAGAACCTGGTTTCTCTGATCCAGGGCAAGCCCCTGGCTGCGACCTATGATGGGTACACGTCGTGCCCGCTGGTGACGGGCTACAAGAGCCTGGTGATGGCCGAGTTCGACTATGACCAGAAGCCGAAGGAGAGTTTCCCCATCGATCAATCGAAGGAGCGCTACAGCATGTATCTGGTGAAGAAGCATGTGGTTCCGCGTCTTTATTGGCACGGGATGCTCAAGGGGCGGGCCTGACTGGCCGCCCTGGGCCAAGTCAGGGAGGCGCTCCTGTCTGTAGCAGGCGCGGTGTGCGATTGGAGATCCCTTCAAGCGCGCACACCCCGCCTGGCGCATACGCCGGGACCGGCCAGACAAGAAATGATTTGGTCTGCGGATTTGCGCCAAACGAAAGGCTTTGGGTCGTGGTTGTGATGCTGGATGAAGTCGTCGATGGCGGCTTTGAGTTCCTTGGTGGAGCGGTGGACGCCGCGGCGCAGTTGGCGTTCGGCGAGCAGGGCGAACCAGCGTTCCACCAGCTTGAGCCACGAGGCCGAACTGAGCGTGAAGTGGACATGGAAGCGGGGGGCGTTTGGCCAGCCAGCGCGAATCAACTTCGTCTTATGGGCGCCGTAGTTTGGCGCTGCTGGCTCTGGCCGATGATCTTGCCTGTCTTTGCGTCGAGCGCGGCGAAGAGGCTGGTGGCGCCATGGCGCTGGTGGTCGTTCGGCCACTCTGGCGCACACCGCCCAATCTGACGGAACTCTTGCTTTCATTCGAATGCCAACTCGTTTGCGACGCTTGGCTCGCTATAAACTGAAAGCAATGATCCCCACACTCGAATGGACCAACGGCGGCGTCCGCTTCCTTGACCAGACGCGCCTCCCGCTTGAAGAAATCTACGTCCTCGCCACCACCTACCAGGAGGTCGCCACCGTCATCCGCGACATGATCGTGCGCGGAGCCCCGGCCATCGGCGTCTCCG
>JAJZHR010000364.1 GCA_021810815.1 Acidobacteriota bacterium
CAGAGACGCTGGCTGGACGTCGCAGTTGACGCGCGCGAGGGAGCCCTTGCGCAGGCGGATAACGGCACCCTGCGTTGCTGGGCGGTTCTGGAGGGCGGCTGGCCTGCCAGCGCCGCTCGCTCCGGTGCCGTTGAGACCGCGCAGGGGGCTTGCAGGGCGGGGCTCGGAGACGATCATTGAGCCCAGGAAGTTGGTCAAGCTGGGGTTGTGCCCGACGATCAGGACGTTATCGCGGGAAGATATCTCGGCGAGAAGGCACTGAAAGTCGGTGAAAGTTCCGCCGGGTGCGAGGGCAGGCGATGTCATAATCTTCGCTTCGTAGCCCGTTTCTGTGCCCACGAGCGCAGCGGTTTGGAGGCTGCGCTTTAGAGGGCTTGAGATGACCAGGTCGAACTGTACCTTGAGCAGGCCGAGCACTTGTCCCAACTGGATGCAGAACTGCTTGCCTTCTTTGTCGAGGGGGCGTTTGGTGTCGAGAAGGGGGTTGCTGCGGCGGACTCCAGCGCTTGCATGGCGAAGCAGATACAGGTTCATGTGTGGGTTGCTGCCCTTTCGAATTCACACAATTGTAACAATTGAGCAGCGATTCATGGAATCAGGGGCGGCCCGCCGATGTCCTCTGATGCTGGCGGAAAATAGGGAGGCTCGGGCTCGGGGTCTGGAATCGGGTCCTCCGCTGGCTGGATGAGCACCGCCGATTCCTCTACATGGTCTGGCAGCACAACGGGCGCAGGCGCAGGCAGAGGGATGGGCAGGGCCAAAGCCAGCGCCGTCTCCATGCCGCGCTGCCAGAAGCGCGAGGCGAGCAGCAGAAACATGCCAATTTGGCTGAGCAGGAACAGGAAAAAGACGTAGGGCGTTGCCAGATGGAGCAGAGATGCCCAGGTGAAGAGAGCGAAGCCCGCCCATCCGAGAGCGGCGATCAGGAGGAAGCTGCTGTACGCAGGCGCGAAGCAGGAGCGGAGGGCGCGCCACGCCGGTGCGAGCGACTTGCGAATGCGCCTGTCGCCGCGCAGACCGAGCTGCACGGTGTAGACCTCTGTGAGGTCGAAGTAGAGACGCAGTGCGCAGGCGAGGAGCAGAATGACCGCCCCCGTGATGATGCCGCGGATGAAGAGCGACTGCTCGATGACGCCGTGTTTGTCGGATGCATTGAGCCAATGGGTTCGTAGGGCGGAGAGCGGGCCCAGAAGGAGCAGCGTGACCGGAGCAGCGATCAGCAGCAGCCGCACAAACCGCCAGAAGTAGCGGAGGCCGTTGGAGAGCAGGGTGGAGAGCCGCGCCTTTTCGTTGATGGTGTTGCCGCCATCAACTTGGTAGACGAACAGTGTGCCTGCGGTGAGCAGGATGTAGAGCAGCAGGAACATCGGAACACCGGCATAGGGAGCGACTGGGCCGCCGCTGGGACCTTCGCCGATGCGCATGAACGTGTCAAGCAGCACTCCGACGTCGAATCCGTTGGCCAGGCGCTGGGCGATGAGCGAATGGTTCAGGATGGTGCTGAATTCGCCATGAAGGCGCAGGCTGAACAGGATTGCGATGCCGAGTTGCAGCACGTAGGTCCAGACGAGCGCCGGCCAGTGGCGGAGCATGATGCGGAAGCCTGGTGCGAGGATGCTTGGCTTGGACAATTCACTTACCTCGGTGGAACGTTGGTGTGAGAAAGGGCGGACTGCATGGGCGGCCAGTGGCCCTTGGAACCCTTCGCTTTGCTCAGGATGACAACGCTTTTGCCCTCTGGAGGACAATCTGAAGAGACTTCTGCCTACACGATCCATGTGGTGAACTGCATCAACATCTGCTGCGCCGCAATCCATAGGGACGTCAGTTTATTTGCTGCCGTCGCGCTGGCTTTCTCCGTGTAGCTGTTGTTGAAATAATTTTTGTCGAGAAGGATGACGTGGTCCGGGTCAACTTCGGCGGAGACGATCCGGGCCTTCTTGTTGTAGGTGAACTTTGTCCACCGGTCTACGCCGTCCCAGTGCTCGCGCACACGGCTGCCGTCGTCGAAGACGATCTCGACCGTGACGGGAAGGATGAAGTCGCCTTTGCGGTGCAGGTATACGGTGTCCACATAGTCGATCTGCTTCTTGTCCTTCGGTTCCGGCTTCCACCATTCGGCGCGCGCGGAGGTCACCTGGTCCACGGCATAGTCGAGAATCCTTGTGCCGGAGACGGCCTCGGCGAAGTAGGGCGCGAGGTCGGTCTGGATGCCCTTCGCCGCTGCCGTCTGCTGAATGGTGGCGAGGAAGTCCGCTCCCGTCGGATGGGTGAAGCGGTACTTCATGAAGTAGTCATGCAGGGCTTCGCGCATGGTGTCTTCGCCGACGATGGCTTCGAGCGTCCCGAGCACCGTGGCGGTCTTGCCGTAGGTGATGCCGCCGTAGGACTGCCCATTGCGGAACTTGTACGCGAAGCGTGTGAGCGGGTCGTAGTCCGGAGCGCCGAGGTAGGAAATCCGCTGCTCCTCCAGGTCGCTGGCATTGCCGTAGCGGGAGTCGAGGACGGAGCGGTCCTTGCCCAGCAGAGCGGCGAGCACTTTCATCTCCGTGTAGGAGTTGATGCCCTCGTCCAGCCATGCTTCCTCAAACTCGTTGGTGGCCACCATGCCGTACCAGTACTGGTGGCCGAATTCATGCTCGGTTACCAGAGCGGTGCCGTGCAGTGCGTCCGGCTCCAGCCAGCTTGTGCCTCCGGTGATGAGCGTCGGGTACTCCATGCCGAACATCTCGGAGCCCGGCTCGGGATCGATAACGGTGATCTGTTTGTAGGGGTATGGGCCGTACCAGTCGTCGAACTTGCGCATGGTCCCCTGCATGATGTCCATGTATTTGCGTCCGGCGCCCGGATGCGACGCAAGCGCAAGAACGTGGATCTTCACCGGCCCCATGCTGCTTTGGAACATGGCGTCGGTCGCAATGAAGTGGGGCGATGCTGCGAAAGCGAAGTCGTGGATGTCCTCGCCATGGAAGCTGAGGGTTTTCGTGCCGTCGGAGTTGGTAGCTTCGCCGTCGGGAACACCGCTTGCTCCGACGATGTAGCGCTGCGGAACTGTGAGCTTGACGTCAAAGGTGCCGAAGTCGGCGAAGAACTCCGTTGTCGAATGGTACTGGTGGCAATTCCACTCACCCTTGGGATCGGTGGATTTTTTCCAGAAGACGCCGACCTTGGGGAACCACTGGCCTCCCATGATGAAGTCGCGCTTGTAGCCGTTGCGCGCGACGGAAAGAGGGAACTTGTCGTGGAAGGCGAAGTGGAAGGTGATGCTTTCTCCGGGCGCGACCGGATGCGGCAGGCGCACCTGCATCACGGTGTGGTCTTCCATGTTGCCATCGTCGGGAGCGGTGAACTGCATGGCGCTGGTCAGGTCGCCGTAGCCCTCGGCGCTGAGCTTGCTCACGGTGATGCCGCCGATCTTCTCCTTCGGGTAGTCGTCCTCCTTCTCAGAGTCGCGAATCCCCCCGCCGAAGTGCGTCTCCGTGGTGAAGGTGGACTGCGGGCGAAACGCGTTCA
>JAJZHR010000365.1 GCA_021810815.1 Acidobacteriota bacterium
GAGGTTAGTTGTCAGTTGTCAGTTGTCAGTTGTCAGGCTGATAACTGACAAATGAGAACTGAGAACCTCAGTGCGCTGCTGCAGGGACTGCCGCAGTAGCGTCTGGCGCGGCCCAGCCGTTGGCCTGCAGCCAGTGGAGGAGCAGGTCCGGCCACGCCTTCAGGGTTGGACTCGCCTGCCCCAGGCCGGAGCCGTGGCTCCCATGCTGGAAAAGGTGCATCTCAGCGGGAACACCAGCCGCCACCAGGGCGGAGTAGAACATGACGCTGTTCATGACCGGGACGGTCTTGTCGTCGGTGGTGGCGTAGAGGAAGGTGGGCGGGGTCTGGCTCGTCACCTGAGTTTCGTCAGAGAGCGAGTCCTCCAGAGCGGGGTCGGGATTGTCGCCCAGCAGGAAGTGCCGAGACCCCTTGTGCACATAGGGGGCCTTCATGCTGATGACGGGATAGGCGAGCACCATGAAGTCCGGCCGGTCGCCCGCCTGCTCGATCGGGTCGGAGGAGTCCGGCTTTCCGGCGTCGAAGTGAGTTCCCGTGGTGGCCGCAAGGTGGCCGCCCGCGGAGAAGCCCCAGACGCCGATCTGCTGCGCGGAGACTCCCATCTCCGTCGCGTGCGAGCGGACGTAGCGTATGGCGCGCTGCGCATCGCCAAGCTCGATGGGATGGTGGTAGCGCGGCCCGAGGCGGTAGCGGATGACGAAGGCGGCCACGCCGCGCTGGTTGAGCCACTGGGCGATTTCGCTGCCTTCGTGGATCTCCGAACGATGCGTGTAGCCGCCGCCGGGAAAGATCAGGACGCCGGTGCGCGTGGGGTTGGAGGCAGGCAGATACACGGTCAGCGCGGGCTCGTCCTCGGTGGTGGAGCCGAGAGCTCCGGGAGCGCCCTGCGGCCAGAGCAGGATCGGCGTTGGCGCAGCAGGAGCCTGAGCAGCAGCAGAAGACGGAGCAGCAGAACCGGGAGCCTGAGCAGCAGCCTGGCCAGCAGTGGATGGAGTCGCGGGCGGTGGGGGCATCGTTTGGGCGAAGGCGTGGCTGGCTCCGAAGCCGAGGCCAGCCACCATGACAGCTTGCAGCAAGAAGGAGGTTGTTTTCATCCCAGCGATTGTAGATCAGCGCAGCCGTTCAGCTCGCGCCACATCGGTTCAGTTCATGCGACGTCGCTCCAATCGAGGACGACCTTGCCGGAATTGCCGGTCCGCATGACCTCGAAGCCCTTTTCGAACTCGCTCCAGTTGTAGCGGTGGGTGATGACGCCGGAGATGTCCAGGCCGGACTCCAGCATGACGGTCATCTTGTACCAGGTCTCGTACATTTCGCGGCCATAGATGCCGCGGATGGTGAGTTGGTTGAAGATCACCTGCCGCCAGTCGATCGCCATCTCTCCTGCGGGGATTCCGAGCATGGAGATTTTGCCGCCGTGGCTCATGTTGGCCACCATGTCGCGGAAGGCGGAGCCGTTGCCGGACATTTCCAGTCCGACGTCGAAGCCCTCCTGCATGCCCAGCTCCTTCTGCACCTCGGCCAGCGAGGTGGAGCGCGGGTCGATGGCCCGCGTCGCCCCCAGCTTCTTCGCCAGGTCGAGACGGTAGGGATTCAGGTCGGTCACCACGACGTGGCGCGCTCCAGCGTGATGCGCCACGGCCGCGGCCATGATGCCGATGGGGCCTGCGCCGGTCACCAGCACATCCTCGCCGAGGACGGGAAAGGCCAGCGCGGTGTGCACCGCATTGCCGAAGGGATCGAAGATCGCAGCGACGTCTGGCGTGATTCCAGCGCTGTGGCGCCAGACGTTCGTCATGGGAAGGACGATGAACTCCGCGAACGCGCCGTTGCGGTTCACGCCGACGCCCTGCGTATGCGCGCAGAGATGGCGCCGTCCGGCGAGGCAGTTGCGGCAGCGGCCGCAGACCACATGGCCCTCGCCGCTCACCAGCTCGCCGGGGTGGAAGTCTGCGACATTCGAGCCCACCTCGACGATTTCGCCGACGAACTCGTGGCCGATGACCAAAGGCACGGGAATGGTGGACTGCGCCCATGCGTCCCACTCGTAAATGTGCAGATCGGTGCCGCAGATGCCGGTGCGCAGCACACGAATCTTCACGTCGTTGATGCCGATTCCAGGCTCCGGCACGTCCTCCAGCCACATCCCGCGTTCGCTCCTGCTCTTCACCAGCGCCTTCAAATGAGGTTCCTCCCGAGTCTGCTGCGCGTGCGGCATCCGGCCTTGCAAGGCTTTGGCGCACCCTCCAGAGTATCGCGGAACGAAGAATGAGGAAGGGGCGGCGGGTGCGGGCTTCAGTCCCGGAGCCGAAACACCTTCTCTTTCGCGGGCAATTGCAGGGAGTCTGAAGGCCTCTGCTCCCGCTGTTCTGCTTCCTCCGCAAGGCGCAAGACCTGTGGCCGCCCGGAGCGGGGATTGGAGGCGAAGATTGGAGGTTGCGGAAGGTGGCCGCATTTTCGTGAAACCCTTCCCGGCTGCGGCGTATCCAATGCCGTATGACAACCACCTCGGCAGCATCGACCACGACCTTCAATCTTGGCGGCGACCTCACCATCCATCGCCTTGGATTCGGCGCAATGCGCATCGTCGGCGACGGCGTGTGGGGCGAGCCGAAAGATCCCGGCAACTCCCGCAGCGTTCTGCGCCGCGCCGTCGAACTCGGCGTCAACTTCATCGACACGGCGGACGCCTATGGCCCGGAGGTGAGCGAGCGCCTGATCGCAGAGGCTCTGTTCCCCTACGCGAAAGACCTGGTGATCGCCACCAAGGGCGGCCTGACCCGCTCCGGCCCGAACAAGTGGCAGCCGGTGGGCCGGCCGGAGTACCTGCACCAGTGCGTGGAGATGAGCCTGCGCCGCCTTCGCGTCGAGCGCATCGACCTGTACCAACTGCACCGCATCGACCCCAAGGTGCCGGTGGAGGAGTCGCTGGGCAAGCTGAAGGAGCTTCAGGAGGCGGGAAAGATCCGCCACATCGGGCTCTCCGAGGTGACGGCTGCGGAGATTCAACAGGCGCAGAAGGCCGCGACCATCGTCAGCATCCAGAACAAGTACAACATCGCCGACCGGGCCAGCGAGGACGCCCTGAAATACTGCGAGGCGAATGGGCTGGGCTTCATTCCATGGTTTCCCATGGCCGCAGGGAAGCTGGCCAAGCCGGGCGGAGTTCTGGACGAGGCGGCGAAGAAGCACGGTGCGACGCTGGGCCAGTTGGCCATCGCGTGGCTGCTGCACCGCTCGCCCAACATGATTCCCATCCCCGGCACGTCCTCCATCCAGCACCTGGAAGAGAACGTGGCCTCCGCCAAGGTCCAGTTGAGCGAGGCGCAATGGGCGGAGATCGAGCAGCAGATCGATGCAGTGTCGTCCTGACGTGGGTTGTCAGGGAACGGGTGATGGGAGAGGTGTGGGTGTGGGGGAGTTTCCCCCCCATGTCTCAGAAGCGAGACATGGGGCACCTTTGCCTCGGGGGGAGAACAGCAGATTCCTTCGCTTCGCTGCGGAATGACAACC
>JAJZHR010000366.1 GCA_021810815.1 Acidobacteriota bacterium
CAGGCTGTGGGCTGTGCTGGAGCCGCGCTCCAACACGCTGCGTCGCAATGTGTTTCAGCGGGAACTGGTTGAGAGCTTGTCGCTGGCGGATGAGGTGGTGCTGGCAGCGGTGTTCCAGTCTGAGAACATCCCTGCCGCCGAGCGTCTGGAGCCGGAGCAGGTCGTCGCGCATCTGGTCAAGCGCGGCACGCCAGCGGTGTTGCTGGCCGATGCGGAGGGAATCGTGGAGTGGCTTGCGCCGCGCCTTCAAGCAGGCGATGTGGTCGCGATCCTGTCCAACGGGGGCTTCGGCGGCATCTACGACAAGCTGCCTGCGGCTCTGCGGAGGAGGAACGGGCAATGATCGCTGCGATCTCCATGCTGCTTGTGTACCTGACGCTCGGCTTCATCGTAGGGCTTCTAGGCATTCCGTGGACGCTGATCCGCAGAGACGTGACCTGGCTCTACAACTCTGCGCTGTGGGTCGTGCGCACGGGTCTGCGCGCGGGGGGCATCCGCGTGGAGGTGACGGGGCTGGAGAATGTTCCGGTGGATCGCTGCTGCATCTTCATGGCGAACCATGTTTCGAATCTTGATCCGCCAGTGCTGCTGCCTGTTCTCCCTAGCCGCACGTCTGTCCTGCTGAAGAAGGAGCTGATGAGCATTCCTCTGCTGGGGATCGCGATGCGCCTGGCCCAGTTCATTCCGGTCGAGCGCGGAAACCAGCGCGAGAAGGCGATGGAGAGCATACGCGCGGCGGCGGAGGTGCTGCGGTCCGGCGTGCCTATCACCATCTTTCCAGAGGGGACGCGCTCGCGCGATGGACGCCTGAGCGAGTTCAAGAAGGGGCCATTCTTCCTCGCGATGGAGACGGGAGCGCCTATTGTTCCGATTGCGATTCATGGGACGGAGAGCATGATGCGCAAAGGGAGCATGAAGGTCTTCCCTGGAGTCGCCCACGTCGACTTCCTGCCAGCGATCTACCCGTCGGCCTACCAGACGAGGGAGCAACTGACGCAGGCGGTGAGAGAGAGCATCCTCGCCGCGCTGCCGCCTCAGATGCGGCCTTCCGCTTGAGGAGATCGCTGCCTCTTACTTGACGATGGCGTTGTAGCCTTCGGTCAGCAGCGTCTGACGCATGGCTTCGGCCTCTTTGCGGCTCGCGAATGGGCCAATCTGCACATGGATCAGGTGATCGGTGGGATCCTGGCGGGCGACGACATCGTGCCCTTGCCGCTTCAGCGCCTTCACCAGAACGTCCGCGTCCTCCTGATGCGAGACAGCCGCGATCTGCACCATCACTGGAAGGGCTGGCTGAGCAAACTGGGAGGCTATGTTGGCGGTGGCTGGCGCAGTTGCAGCAGGACGGGCTGCGGCAGGCGGCGGGGCGGCTGATGACGTGGTCGGCGCGGCTGCGTCGGCTTTCGTCCTGGAGGTTGCGGGAGCAGGAGCGTCAGACCCGGTCGCGCTGGCGAGCTCTGCTGCCGCTGCGCGGGCCGCCGATGCTTCATTGCCGACGGTGATGGAATCGCCGCGAGGCGTTGGCTGGAGAGCGGGGTTGCCGGGAGAGGGCTTGAAGCTGCCGAAGTTCGTGCTGTCGGTCGCGGTGTCGCCTGCCGAAGAAGTCTGGATCGAGCGGCGGCCAAGGGAGTATCCCAAGCCGAAGAAGACAGCGCACACCAGCACCAGGCCGAGGAAAATCCCCAGAAGGGTGGCCGTGCCAAGGGTGATTTCGCTGTGCTGGGGAGCGTCGTCCAAGTCGTCGATCTGGTTCATTGAATTCATGGGTGCGTTTGTTGGCCTCTGTGCGCGGCGAGGCCCCACCCTTGATTCTCAATGCGCGCTGACGCTGTGTCCATAGCGTTCTTGGGTCAAAAGCGTGGTCCCAGGCCGCTATGGATGGAGCGCATATTATTCCGGGCCGATCACGGTGTTGCCGGGTGTGCTCTGGATCTTTTGGTCCATGGGGCCGACGAGCTTGTTGAAGACGGTGAGCAGTTCCATGGGCAGGGGGAAGACGATGGTTGTGTTCTTCTCGATGCCGATCTCTGCCAGTGTCTGCAGGTAGCGCAGTTGCAGCGTCATGGGCTGGGTGGAAAGGAGAGCGGCCGCGTCAACGAGCTTCTGCGCGGCATTGAACTCGCCCTCGGCGTGGATGATTTTGGCCCGCTTCTCGCGCTCCGCCTCGGCCTGCTTGGCCATGGCTCGCAGCATGGTCTCCGGCATGTCCACCTGCTTGACCTCGACGCTGACCACCTTCAGGCCAAAGGGAGCGGTGTGGGCATCGATGATGGTCTGGATGCGCTGGTTCAGCGCCTCGCGGTGGGCCAGCAACTCGTCCAGATCCACCTCGCCCAGCACGGAGCGCAGCGTGGTCTGCGCGAACTGCGATGTCTGGTAGATGTAGTTGGTCACTTCGATGACGGCCTTCGCCGGGTCCAGCACTCGCAGCGTGATGACGGCGTTCACCTTCAGGGTGACGTTGTCGCGCGTGATGACATCCTGCGGCGGCACCTCCATCGCCTCCTGGCGCAGCGAGATGCGCACCATCTGGTCGAATGGGCGGAAGACAAGAATGACGCCCGGCCCCTTGGGAGAGGAGAGAAGGCGACCAAGCCGGAAGATGACACCGCGCTCGTACTCTTTCAGTATTTTGATGGAGTTGATGAGGTAGAACGCGATGACGAGAACGAGAATCAGGCCAGGAACACCGATCATAGAGCCTCTTGCGGCGCGAGAGTTGCGCCTGAGGGATTGTAGCGCAATGGCTCAGGCAGCGGAATTGCGGAGCGATTGCAGAGGCGCAGTTTTGCCGGGAGGGAGTGTGGGGCCGGTGCCACAAAATCGGAGAAAGAGAGTTGGGCCTTGAGGCCCGGTGCTAAAGACCACCTGCCACCATGCTTCCATTCGGTGGCCTGAATGGAAGCTGCTCCCGTCCGAAGACTGCGGAACTCTCGCGGCTGCGAGGCGCGGAGGAGTATCCGGAGGGAGCCATTCCTGATCGAAGCGAGCTTTCCTAGAAGTGGAAGTAGAAGCCGATGGTCGGCTCGATGCTTTGCGCGCGCTTGCCGATTGTCAGATAGTTCTGTCCATAGTCCGGGGCCATGTAGATGAGGTCGCGAATCTGCGTCCGCATGCCGAAGCGGCGTGTGAAGGGAGCATCCAGGCCCAGGGTGCCGTAGTAGACCATACGCGCCTGTACGGGAAGCGCGAGGCCGCCAAGAGGCGTGGGAGAGAACTTCATCGTTCCAGCGCCCGCTCCCAGAAAGGGGACCGTGCCGAAAAACTTGGGCGCGTGCAGGATGTATCCGAAGGTGAACTCGCTGACGGCGGTCTGCGGTGGTCCATTCAAGGTGCTGCTTGTGCTGAAGTTCTCAGCGAACTGGGTGAAGCCGTAGTTGAATTCGAGGCCCACCAGGTTGGAGTGCGTGTAGCGGCCGCTGAAGAGGAGAACAGCGGAGTTGCTGGCCTTCTCCGTGACGACAGTCGTGGGAGGCACCGCTCCGGGAACGGTTCCGCTCACAGAGG
>JAJZHR010000367.1 GCA_021810815.1 Acidobacteriota bacterium
CATGGCCTGCTGCGCCCTCAACCTCGGCCGCACCGTCTTCACCGGCGAGATCAGCCGCGACCTCGCCGCCAAACTCTTCGACGCCGGCTACGACGTCGTCCAGCTTGAGCTCTCCGAGTTCATCAAGGGCGGCGGCGGAGCCAAATCCCTCGCCCTCCGCCTCAGCGACCTGCCCGTCACCCACGGCCGCATCCACCCCTAGGCGTCCACCGCCCACGGCAATACAAAGGCCCTGCCACTCCCTCCGCTTGCGCGCAGGTCATGGCAGGGCCTTTCAGCCTTCATACTGTCGAATTGTTGGCCCATAGTTCGGTGCAGCCGCTCGTTAGCGGTCTTCACCCATCGACACCAGGCCCAATGTCGGCTCCGTTGCAGGAGCCAGGCCCAGAACCTTCGGATCGTTGGTCATCGGAAGCTCTGCTACCAGCTCCCGTGCCATATGCGTATCCGCCGGCGACACTACCTCGATCTTCACCTTCGCTATCCCGCCGATGCCCAGCCTCTGGCTGGCAGCGTACGAGAGGTCCACAATCAAACTGGGTGCCATTGGCCCCCGATCGTTGACCCGGAGAAAGACCGATCTCTTGTTAATCAGGTTCGTAACTCGAACCCATGTACCCAGGGGCAACGTCCGATGTGCACACGTCATAGCGTACATATCGTAGGTCTCCCCGTTCGCAGTCGGACGACCCTCAAACCCTGGACCATACCAGGAGGCTCGACCAACTTGAAACCAGTGATGTTTAGCAGCGCCCGTGGGATGGGTTCCACGCTTCGCTGCCGTCATTCGTTTCACCGTAGGACTGGCGACGCCGGAGGCTGACAATCCCAGAACCAACGCCAGAAAGGTACCGCTCTTCAAAATCCCTCTGGTCCGGCTCTGCAGCGCACCGGCGACTTTCATCGCAGGATCACTCATAGGTACTATTGTCCTGTTCGCTACCCCCTAAGTCAAACAAAGCAAAGGCGAACGCGTCTCCATTTTTCTTGCATTCCGTGCCCGTTTGTGTTAGGTTCTTCACACGCTCAACCGCGTCCCTTGACCCCTTCCAGCCGCTCATCCCCGCCCGCCTCACGGCCCCTCGCGCTCACCATCGCCGGCTACGATCCCTCCTCGGGCGCTGGAATCACCGCGGATTTACTGACGTTTCAGGCCCACGGCCTCTTTGCCACCTCCGCCATCACCGCCCTCACCGTCCAGTCCACCCAGGGCGTTGCGGCCGTCGAACCCGTCTCCGCGGCCCTCCTCCGCCACACCCTCCAGCACCTCGAAATCGACCTTCCTCCGCAGGGAATCAAGATCGGCATGTTAGGCAGCGATTCGGCAGTAGAAACTGTGGCTGATTATCTACACACCATCGCATTGCGAATCTCGCATAACTCGCAGATTCCTATCGTACTTGACCCTGTTCTCCGCTCCAGCTCCGGTGCCTTTCTGCTGCCCTCCGAGGCCCTCGAAACCCTGTGCAAACGGCTGCTGCCTCTGGTCACCTGGATCACCCCCAACTGGCCGGAACTGGCCTTGCTGTCGGGCGAACCCGTCACCACCCTGGCCCAGGCCGCCGCGGCCGCCGCCTCGTTGTCTGCCCGGTATCCTACCCTTAATCAGGTAGTTACCGGGGGTGACCAGGTCGCCCCCACTGACCTTCTCCGCCTCGCCGACGGCACCCTCCACACCCTCTCCGGCGAGCACGTCGAAACGCACTCCACACACGGCACAGGCTGTGCTTTTTCCACATCTTTTTTGTCGAATTTAATCTTGAAAAAACCCGCCCTCGAAGCCGCCATCGCAGCCAAACACTACGTCACCGAGGCTCTCCGCCGCTCCCCACCCATCGGCCACGGACGCGGACCGCTCGATCTCCTCTGGCCGCTCCGCGCCCAACCGGAATCTTGATGAGCAAACACCCCTCTGACACTGTCAACCCCCAAACCACCCCGCGCAACCCGTAACCCGCAGACAAAACAGCACTTACCTACCGAAAACGAAAAACATATTAAATGCCTCCTATCTTCTATACTTGAAGCAGGGGCCATTCACGGCCGCGAAGGCCGCTCCGTCCAGCCGCTCGACAGCCTTCTGGAAGTCCGACGCTAAGTATTTTTCTTTCAAGACTTTAGGCCAATAAGTACGGGGAGGGGTACCTCGCCAGAGACCAAGATGCTTACACTCCACATCAACGGCAACGCCCGCAACTTCCCCGATCTGATCTCGCCAGCACCGCTGACCGATCTGCTCAGCACCCTTCAACTCAAGGCCGACCGCATCGCCGTGGAGTTGAACGGCGAGATCGCCCCGCGCTCGCAGTGGTCCGCGCTCCAGGCCACGACCGGCGACAGGCTCGAGATCGTCCACTTCGTCGGCGGTGGCAGCGCCGGCCGGCCCTGGTTCCCCCGGCCTAAGCGATAATCTGCACCGCCCCGCGACCGACCAGCGACTCAACCTGCTCGATAAAAGCCACATCCGCAGCGACGGAGACCCCGCGCGGCTCCATATCCACCGCGAACTGGTTCGGTTCTTCGAGGCGCAGCATCAGTTTGCCGCTCCCCGGTGAAGCTGCGAAGACGGCCTGCAGCTTGGCCAGCAGGTCAGCGTCCGGGCTGTGCAGCGGCACGCGGACGCGAAGGGCCTCGGGCAGCTTGAGCTTGATGTCTTCGAGCGCCTGGATGCCACTGACGGCGAGCTTGGGAGCGGCGTCCTCGTCGCCGCGCAGGCTGCCACGGACAAGGACCGGCACATCGATCTTCAGCTTCTCAGCGAGCTTCTCGTAGGCCGCCGGAAAGGCGATCAGCTCGATCTTGCCGACGGTGTCTTCGAGCGAAGCCGAAGCGTACATCTCGCCAGAGCGTTTGGATTTGGCGACCTTCAGGCCGGTGATGACGCCGGCGATCTGGATCTCGTTGCTTCCCTCCTCGCGACGACCGCGGTTGAAGACCGCAGGCTCAGGCTTCATCTCGCACGCGGTGACGGTATCGACGACCTTCATGTTGCGAAGCTTCTCACGGTAGCGATCCATCGGGTGCCCGGAGACGAAGAAGCCGAGCACGTCCTTCTCGTTCTGGAGCCGTGTGTGCTCATCCCAGTCCGGCGCCGGCGGCAGTACATCGTCGCTGGTGCTGGCCGGGCCTGGCTCGTCGAACATGCCGAAGAGGCCGTGCTGGCCTGCGGCGGCGTCCTTTTGAGACTTCTGCGCGCGTTCGATGGCCTTGTCCAGCGCAGCGAAGACGCGGGCGCGAGGGCCGAAGGCGTCAAGCGCCCCGGCTTTGCAGAGCGATTCGAGCACCCGCTTGTTCATCAGGCGCAGGTCGATCTTGTCGCAGAACTCCCACAGCGAAGTGAAGCCGGCCGGCTTTCCGGAGACCAGCCCTTCTGCGGCGAGTGCTTCGCGCGCGGCGATGATGGAGTCGATCGCGTTGTGACCGACGTTCTTGATGGCGGCGAGGCCGAAGACGATGCTGTCGCCCTTCGGTGTAAAACTCGCAGCCGAGACCTGCACATCGGGCGGA
>JAJZHR010000368.1 GCA_021810815.1 Acidobacteriota bacterium
CGCACGCCGTTTTTCTACCGGGCGCAGATGCATCGTGCTCCGGTTGCCGGCGGAAGCGCTCTGGAGTCGCAGACGGAGATGCTGACGTATTTCCGTGCCGTTGCCGACCGCTCTCCTCTGCCGGTGCTGCTGTACAGCGTCCCGGTCTTCACGGGATACGATCTGCCGGTCGATCTGATCGCGGAGCTGGCGCAACACCCGAACATCATCGGCCTGAAGGAGTCCAGCGGCAACGCGGAGCGCATTGCGCAGGTGGTGGCGCGGACCAGCGGCGTGAAGCGGACGGCAACGGTGACGCCCGTGTTCGCAGCAGTGACGGAGCGGATGCTGGCGGCGAGCACGGGCACCGACGGGGAGGGTGCGGCGACGTTTGTCAGCGCCGATCTGCTTGGCGCGGGAGGTGCTGCGCTTGCGACCGCTCCAGCGAAGGCGGCGATGAAGACGCGCACCAGGGAAGTGGGATTTCAGGTGCTGGCCGGCTCGGCGCAGACGATGCTGGCGTCGCTGCAGGCCGGAGCTACGGGAGCTGTGCTCGCATTCGCTTCGTGCGCTCCGCAGGCATGCTATGAAGTGCTGGCGGCGTGGAAGGACAGGAACGCAGCTCTTGCGCTTGAGAAGCAGGAGCGTGTGGCGATGGCAGCGCAGCGCATTGCGAGCGGACTTGGCATTCCCGGCGTGAAGTATGCGTGCGATCTCAATGGCTATTACGGCGGCAATCCGCGCCTGCCGTTGCTGCCGCTTCAGGCTTCTGAAAAGGCCGAAGTGGCGGCACTGATGGACACCATGCGCCATTGAAAATTTCAATGCTGCTGCACGCGCATTCAGGAGTGCCTCACCTTCGCTCGCCGAATGCGATAAACTCTATAGGTGAATAGTTCACGGGCAAACTTTTGTATCAAAGGGGATATCCCACTATGGCGACAGAAAACGTCGCGTTAGCGACCGGCGAAAAAGAATCGCTGGCCTCCGCTGACACGCAGACACAGGCCCCGCGCAAGCGGATTTCAAACGACTTCAGCATTCAGGTAGCAACGGTCAACGGATCCGGATCTCAATCCGCCAACATCATCCTCCTCAAAAGCATCTTCCGCATGGGCATCCCTGTCAGCGGCAAGAATCTCTTCCCCTCCAACATCGCTGGACTTCCGACCTGGTACACGATACGTGCCAGCAAGCACGGCTACGTGGCTCGCAAGAAGGAGATCGACGTCCTGATTGCGATGAACCCCGAGACTTCAAAGGAGGACATGCTTTCGCTGGCACCCGGCGGAGCTGCCATCTATGAGGAGTCTGCGGACCTGAAGCAGTTCCGCGATGACGTCGCCTGCTATCCCGTTCCCTTCGACAAGCTGACGGCTGCTGTCTGCCCCGAGGCCAAGCTGCGCAAGCTGGTCAAGAACATGATCTACGTGGGCGTAGCGGCGCAACTGTTCGAGATGGACATGGCCGACGTTGAAGGCGCATTGCGCAAGCAGTTCGCCAAGAAGACGAAGGCTGCGGACCTGAACTGGGCTGCGGTGCAGGCTGGCTTCGACTACGCGAAGGCGACCTTCACCAAGCACGATCCCTTCGTTGTGGAGCGGATGAACTCGACCGCGGGCCAGATCATCATCGACGGCAACTCGGCTGCGGCCCTGGGCTGCATCTTTGCTGGCTGCACCGTGGTGATGTGGTATCCCATTACTCCGTCTTCTTCGCTGGTGGAACACTTCATCGACTACGCGAAGCGCTACCGCGTGGAAGAGGATGGCAAGGCAACGTTCGCGATCGTGCAGGCAGAGGATGAGCTTGCGGCGATTGGAGCGGTGCTGGGCGCAGGATGGGCTGGAGCGCGCTCCATGACCGCAACCTCTGGCCCGGGCATCTCTCTGATGGCGGAGTTCGCTGGGCTTGGCTACTATGCCGAGCTTCCCGGCGTCATCTTCGACGTGCAGCGCACAGGGCCGTCGACGGGAATGCCGACGCGCAACCAGCAGGGCGATCTGCTTTCTGTGGCGTTCCTTTCGCACGGAGACACGAAGCACGTGATGCTGATTCCGAGCAGCGTGAAGGAGTGCTACGAGTTCGCGATGGCGGCGTTCGACCTGGCGGAGCAGTTGCAGACGCCGGTATTCGTGATGTCCGACCTGGATCTGGGCATGAACAACTGGATGAGCGAGCCTTTCGCCTATCCGGACAAGCCGCTCAATCGCGGCAAGGTGCTGAGCGCGGAAGAGCTGACCAAGCTGGGCGGCTTTGCCCGCTACAAGGATGTGGACGGCGATGGCGTGGGTTATCGCACATTGCCTGGCACGGATCATCCGGCGGCGGCCTACTTCACGCGCGGCAGCGGCCACAATGAGAAGGCGCAGTACACCGAGCGGCCAGACGACTATGTGAACAACATGGAGCGGCTGGACAAGAAGTTCGAGACGGCGCGCTCCCTGGTGCCGCGTCCGGTTGTGGTGCAGACCGGGAAGTCGAAGATCGGCCTCATCGCATTCGGAACTTCGGACTAAGCTCCCCTCGAAAGCCGCGACCAGCTCAAAGCCGAGTACGGTCTGGAGACAGACTATCTGCGGCTGCGGGCCTATCCGTTCTCCCGCGAGGTGCACGACTTTGTCGCATCGCACGAGCGCGTGTATGTGATCGAGCAAAACCGCGACGCCCAGATGCTGAGCCTGCTGAAGCTCGATCTTGCGGCGGAGCAGATTGTGAAACTGCGCAGCATACGGCACTTCAACGGACTGCCGCTCGACGCGCGCACCGTGACGGACCATCTCGTCACGCAGGAGGGAATCTAAATGGCTACCAGTCCTGTTGTGAATCCAGAAGCAGCGCCAGCGCCGAAGGCAGTGAAGACGAATCGGCTTGGCCTGCAGGTGCTCGACTACCGCGGCGGCAAGACAACGCTGTGCGCCGGCTGCGGACACAATGCTATCTCAGAGCGCATTATCGACGCGTTCTATGAGATGGGCGTGCAGCCGGAGCGTGTGATGAAGCTCTCCGGCATCGGTTGCTCGTCGAAGAGCCCTGCGTACTTCATGTCGCGCTCGCACAGCTTCAACAGCGTCCACGGCCGTATGCCGTCGGTGGCGACGGGAGCGATGCTGGCGAACCATACGATGAAGGCGCTCGGCGTGAGCGGCGACGGCGACACGGCCTCGATCGGCATGGGCCAGTTCGTCCACATGATGCGCCGCAACCTGCCGATGATCTACATCATCGAAGACAACGGCGTGTACGGCCTCACGAAGGGGCAGTTCTCAGCGACGGCCGACATAGGTTCGAAGCTGAAGACCGGCGTGGTCAACGACCTGCCAGCCATCGACACCTGCTCGCTGGCCATTGAGCTGGGCGCGACGTTCGTCGGCCGCTCGTTCTCCGGCGACAAGAAGCAGTTGCTCGCCATGCTGAAGGCAGCGATTGCGCACAACGGCACGGTGATGATCGATGTGATCTCGCCCTGCGTCACCTTCAACGACCACGAAGGCTCCACCAAGAGCTACAAGTACATGCAG
>JAJZHR010000369.1 GCA_021810815.1 Acidobacteriota bacterium
CAAGGCTGTCCCCGGCCTGGGCGTGGCTCTGGCGCTGCTGCGCAACTACGACCCAACGAAGGCGCCGACCCATTTCCGCATCACAGACATGCTGGCGAAGTTCGACAAGTCCTTCGGCATCACCAACCGCGACTACGGCAAGGTCACAGCCGACCGCACCATCGAGGACATCAAAAGGCGCCGCGCCGACCGCTGGAACTTCCTCTTCATCGCAGGCATGTGGTTCCAGGACCTGTTCAACTACGACTTCCGCCGCACCGAGCAGTGCATCATCCCCTACGCCACCCAAGAGGGCGAGATCAGCTTCTGCGCCTACAACACCGGCGTCGGATGGCGGAACATCATCGAGAAGATGCACATGACCGCCACCCTCACCAAGTGGTACGAGGAGCACGGCCGGCATGAGATCTTCGCCGGCGGCAAGAAGGTGGGCATGGAGGCGGACGCTTCCTGCAACCTCACCCTCAACCAGCAGCACGTCCAGTCCGCCGCCAACGATACGTTCGAGAAGTCCGGCATCGCAAAGAACGCGCGCGAAGAAAAGGTCCGCGCACGCGATGCGAAGATGAAGCAGGACGCCGAGAACGCAAGGATGGCACGCCTGTACCGCAAGGAAGTGCTGGGCGAGCAGGAACAGCCCGGCTTTATCCCCCTCGACGCCCTCGGCGGCATCAAATCCGCCCCCAAAGCACAAACCGAAGAAACCGTAGCCGGCGACTAGGTGCTGCGCGCACGGCGGAAAGCGCCTTCGGCGCAAGAGTAAAAGCAGAGGCCGCCGGCTATGGCGGCCTCAGAGGTGGCTTGGGAAAACTGAACAAGGGTTTAAGTGGCGGGTTCTCGTCCCGACGGGTCTAAGATGGCCTGTCAGAGGAGAGTTTGATGAGCAGACGACCACGCAGGAACCACACTGGATCGTTCAAGGCGAAGGTGGCCTTGGCGGCGCTGAAGGGCGAAAAGACGCTGTTGGAGCTGGCGCAGCAGTTTGACGTGCATGCCAACCAGATCACGTAGTGGAAGGGCCAGTTGCTGGAGGGTGCAGCGGGTGTCTTCGGCGAGGCGAAGCCTGCGACGGCGGAGGCATTGCTCGATGTGAAGACGCTGCATGCAAAGATCGGGCAGTTGACGCTCGAGAATGATTTTTTAGAAGGGGCGCTCACGAAGGCCGGACTTCTGAGCGCAAGAAGATGATCGACCGTGAGCACAAGCTGCCCATCAAGCGTCAGGCCGAAGTCCTCTTAATCAGCCGTGGCACGGCGTACTACAAGCCGCGTCGAGTCTCGGAACAAGACCTCCTGTTAATGAAAAGACTGGACAAGCTCACTCTTCGCTGCGATGGCGTTGCTGGTTCTGGCCGATGATCTTGCCGGTCTTGGCGTCCAGCGCGGCAAACAGGCTGGTGGTGCCGTGACGCACATAATCGTGTGTGCGGCGCTCGATCTGCCCAGGTCCCATGGGCAACAGCGGAGCCGTGCGGTCAAGCGCCTGGATTTGGCTCTTTTCATCCACGCATAGGACCAACGCGCGCTCCGGAGGGCTCATATAAAGCCCCACGATGTCGCGCACCTTGTCGATGAACAACGGGTCTTTGGATAACTTGAACGTCCCAGAGCGATGCGGGGCCAGCGAAAAGGCGCGCCAGATGCGGCTGATCGCGGTCTGGTTGATGCCTGTGGCCTGCGCCATCGTGCGCGTCGACCAATGGGTGGCTGCAGGCGGTTTGCTCTCCAGCGTGCGCACGATCACCTGTTCGATCTGAGCATCGCTCAGCTTGCGGGGCTGTCCGGGACGCGGCTCATCGAGCAGTCCATCCAATCCCCGCTCAGCAAACCTGCGCCACCATTTACTGACCGTTTGAATACAAGCATGCGTCTCTGCGGCGATTGCGGTAGCGGTCAGTCCCTCGGAAGCACGCAATACGATCCGCGCTCGCATCGACAGAGCCTGGGCGGTCTTCCTTCTCCGCGTCCAGCCCTGCAAGGCACTGCGCTGCTCCCCGCTCAGTTCCAACTCCGGCAATCGGCGTCCTCGTCTCATGACCTCGCTCCTGTCATGTTAGACGCTTCCTGACGTAAACAGTTTATCGAACTAATGACTCGGGACACTAGGCCGCCGTGGGAAGCACATCCCAGTCGCTCTCCACTACCTGCGCGAGAATGCGCTCCGAAGAAGTTGGCCGCAGGTTTCTGGCCATGGCATTGGCCTGCCGGAAGGAATGCTGCAACACCTCATCCTTCGACTGGAAGATGTAGACGAAACGCACGAGCGCGTCAGTTTGCTCACCGACAGGCAGGTGCCCATTCTCCAGCTTGGAAAGATGCTCCGGGGTGATGCGGAGCTGCTGCGCGAAGTCGGCCGCCTTCTTCCCGAGCCGCTTGCGCAGGAAGCGGATTTCATCCCCGTCCAGAACAGAGTCTTTGTTCACCAGCGACCGCGCAATCACCGTCATCAATTGCTTCACTGCCGGAATCTCAGCCGACAAATTGCCGCACGGGCACGCCCAGTAGTCGATGCCAACAAGAAAGACGTTCGGTAGACCGGACGCAGTGAAGTGGAACGGCGCTTCCGCAGTCGCAAACTTCTTCTCGCCCTGCAGCTCGCAGCGATGCTCTTCTGTCATGTTTTCCATCTCGTGACCACCATGAAGCTCTTGCTCGCGGAGTCCACCGCGACGATCAAAACCAGTGGGTCGCCGTCAATCGTCTCGGTTTCGATTCTGTAGCGCCATTGCCATTCTTTGCTGTCGAAGCGCTCGGCACGGCAGGACTTCCACTCCTGCTCCAGACCGAAGACCACGTCATCAATGGATATCCCGCGCTCAGGATGATCGAACCGCGCGTGGAACGTCTCCCGACCACCCGTCGGCTCATCCCCAGCCAGCGCCGCAAGGACGATGGACCGCAGTTCTTCGCGCGAAAGCGAACCGGGTGGTGTTCCGTCATCCATGGAAATCATCGACTTTACTTGTCATAATGTCAAGTTTATGGGATTGAGAAGGACGACCCAATTGTACCCTCCGCGCTTGAATTCCCATTGCAGCGATGACTGCAGTCGCCATGCAAGTAAACTGGATCAAGTCATGACCACCCTGAAAGCTGTACGCGGCACGCGCGACCTTCTGCCCCCGGAAACCGAGCTTTGGAACTTCGTCGAGCGCACGGCTCGCGAGGTCTTCTCCCGCTACAACTTCGGCGAAATCCGCACCCCGATCTTCGAGGACACGCAGCTTTTTGCCCGCGGCGTGGGCGAGGACACCGACATCGTCTCCAAGGAGATGTACACGTGGGAGGATCGCGCCCGCGCGCAGAGCGAGAAGTCGCAGCACCTGACGCTGCGCCCAGAGAACACGGCCGGCGTCGTCCGCGCCTACATCGAGCACAAGCTGGGCGAGGCGGGCACGCTGCGCAAGCTCTACTACATCGGGCCGCAGTTCCGGCGCGAACGCCCGCAGAAGGGCCGCTACCGGCAATTCTTCCAGATCGGAGCGGAGGTGATCGGGCCG
>JAJZHR010000370.1:0-2210 GCA_021810815.1 Acidobacteriota bacterium
AGGCGCGTGAGGCCAACATCGTTGGCAAGAGCTCCAAGGAGTAGGCCGCTTTCTTTACCGGCGGTGCATCTTGCTGGGACCGCCAGCGTCCAAATTGCCGCCAGGATGACACCCCGCTCCATTTGCCACGACAGATGGAATCCCAAACAGCCTTGTGCGTTTATCAGGTAAACCTCCGATCAGGATAGGCGGCGGCGAAAGAGCCTGCCAGCCACGATCATGCTGACGACACCAATAACTGCGAGCGGCCAATATTGAGGCCCGAAGAGCGAGAGGTCAGCTCCTTCGAGGAAACTGCCTCGCAGGATAATCAGGAAATATCGGAGTGGGTCGAGCAGCGTGATGTATTGCACGATCCGCGGCATGTTGGCGATCGGTGTGGCAAAGCCGGAAAGAACGATAGCCGGCACCATGAAGAGAAAGACGCCCAGCAGTCCTTGCTGCTGCGTAATGGCCAAAGACGAGATCATCAATCCGATTCCAACCGTCGCGAGCAAGAAGCAGAAAAAGCCTATATAGAGTCCGAGGAAGCTGCCCGTGAATGGGACATGGAACCAAAAGATGGAAACCAGAACGATGAACGATCCCTCGACCATGCCAACCAAGAACCCAGGTAGAGCTTTGCCGAGGAGAATCTCTGTTGGGCGCATGGGCGTCACGAGAAGTTGATCGAAGGTTCCCATTTCACGTTCCCGTGCCACGGACAGACCCGTCGTCAACATACTTACCAGTAGAGTCAGGATGCCGCAAATCCCGGGAACGATGAACCATCGCGAGTCGAGATTTGGATTGAACCACGCCCGGTCCAGCAGCACCGTCGATGGTGGGACTCCTCCATGCTCCACAACCTGGGCTTCATTGAATGTGGTTACGATGGACTGTGCGTAGCCCATCGCCAAGGCGGCTGTGTTGGAGTCTCGACCATCCAGAATGAGTTGGACGTGCGTAGTTTGTCCGCGCTCGATATCGGAGGTGAAGTTAGGGCCGATGTCGATTGCCATCAACGCTGACTTATCATTGATCGCCTTACTCAAGTCGCTCTGATTATAGACAATGCGCAGCAAGCTGAAGCTGGGAGAGCCTTGGAAGCGAGCGATGAAGTCTCGCGATAGTCTTCCCTGGTCCTGGTTGTAGACGACGAAGGGAACATGCTTCAGATCGAAGGTGGCGGCATAGCCAAATATCAGGAGCTGGATAATTGGCGGGCCAATCAGGACGGCACGGCTGGCGGCATCGCGCAACAGTGCCAACAGTTCCTTGACGGACAGCGCAAATACGCGTTGGAGGATCAGCCGCATCAGTCCAGCCTCTTGCGAAAGCGCAGCAGCGCGATGCCTAAGAAGACCGCACAGAGAATGGCCATTCCAAAGGCATTGGGCAGAATTGCCGGCCAGATGTCACCAGCCAGAAAGGAGCTTTGCAGCATGGTCACAAAGTAGCGGGCTGCGACGATGTGGGTGAGGAGTTGGATGATCTGCGGCATGGAGCGGATATCGAAGATAAAGCCAGACAGGATAAACGCGGGAAGAAAGGTGGTAACAATGGCGATCATCGCCGCGACAAACTGGCTGCGCGCCAGCACGGAAATCACCAATCCCATTCCCAGCGCGGTGAGCAGAAAGAGCGCTGCCGTGCCAAAGAGCACGAGTAACGATCCGCGTAACGGAACACCGAACAAAAAGACAGCCATGGCGGTTGACAGCGTCATTCCACCCATACCCATGACAAAGTAAGGGATCAGCTTTCCCAGAAGAATCTCTGTCTTGGCGACCGGAGTTACCATGATGCCTTCCATGGTTCCGCGCTCCCACTCTCGCGCGACGACCAGGGCGGTCAGCAAAGCTCCGATGAGCGTCATGATGATGGCGATCAAGCCGGGGATCAGATAGTCGCGGCTGCGGAGAGCGGGATTGAACCAGACCCGCGCGTCGGCCGCTACGGGTATGGCAAGATGCGTGCCCTGCCGTGTTGCTTCTTGCTGCAACCAAAGCAGCCATGTGCCGTTCACGTAATTTTCAATGATGCGCGCCTGGTTGGCATCGACACCATTCACGGTGAGGTGAATGGGCGCACCTCCCGTGCTGTACGAGAGGCTCGTGAAGTCGCTCCGCAGCCAGAGAATGGCGTCGGCTTGTCCGTGCATCAGCGCCTGTTCCGCAGATGCCTGGTCGGGATAGGCCGTGGGACGAAACCACGGAGAATGTTGTAGC
>JAJZHR010000370.1:2220-3494 GCA_021810815.1 Acidobacteriota bacterium
GCTGCGGGCATCGAGCGAAACACCATAGCCGAAGATCAGCAGAAGCACCAGCGGCAGCACGATGGCGATGGCGATGCTGGAAGGATCGCGGACGATCTCATACACTTCTTTTCGCATGAGGCCGATCAGGCGCATGATCTTCATGATGCCCTCCGGCTAGCCTGCTCATGCTCTTCGATCAGGGAGATAAAGGCATCCTCCATGCTGGGATTGGGCCGATCTGTACGACGGACCTTCGCTTTGATCTCCGAGGGGGTGCCTTGCGCAAGAATCTCCCCAAGCGACATCAGCACAAGATGATCGCAGTATTCCGCCTCCTCCATAAAGTGAGTGGTCACAAGGCAGGTCGTGCCGCCTTCCGCCAGTGCATTCACGCGTGCCCAGAACTCGCGCCGCGCCAGCGGATCGACGCCCGAGGTTGGCTCATCGAGAAAGAGAGTGCTTGGTTCATGCATCAGCGCACAAGCGAGAGCCAGTCTTTGCTTATATCCCAGAGGAAGATCCGCGGCATTTATCGCCGCATAATCCTCCAGTTCCAGCTCTCCCAGCGCCCATGCCATCCGTTCTTTCCTGCGCCGACTCTCGATGCCATAGGCGGCGGAGAAAAACGACAGGTTCTGCTGCACGCTCAAAGCGCCGTACAACGAGAACTTCTGCGATACATAGCCAATCCTCGCGCGGGCCGCGGCGCTCGCGGTACGCAGATCGGCGCCCGCGACGCGCAATGTTCCAGACGAGGGAGGGAGCAAGCCGCAGAGCATACGAAAGGTCGTCGATTTTCCGGCGCCATTGGCGCCCAGCAGGCCGAAGATCTCTCCTTTGTTTACCGAGAAGCTCACGTTTTTAACTGCGGCGAAGGCGCCAAAGTAGCGAAAGAGATCCTTTACCACGACTACTGGCGCATGATCGCCGCCCGCATTCCGTTTGAGCGGCAGCGCAATAGGATGGCGTGGGGTGCGGCTGAACAGAAGGCTGACAAAAGCATCTTCCAGGCGCGCCGGAACTGGCTTGGGCGAACCATAGGCAGCCAGGTCGTCTTGCAATACAGGCGGCTGCGGCTCCTGCATTACGATGCGCAGCCCATCCCCTTGAATGACCGTATCTACCACGCCTGTCAGTTGAGCAACTCTTGCCTGAATGTTGCGCGGTGCTGTGGGGACATTTTCCAAGATGAATGCATGATCCTGAAAAGGGAAAGCAAGTTGAGCCGGATTTCCCTGCGCGAGAATCTCTCCTTCGTGCAACAGAACGACATGATCACATCGCTCGGCCTC
>JAJZHR010000371.1 GCA_021810815.1 Acidobacteriota bacterium
GCAGGTCAGCAAGTATCAGGGCAAGTACCAGATCACCCTCACCCATTTGCGCCCCGCAGCCGAGAGCGAGATTGCTCCCTCGGACTACCTGCCCACCACCGCCAGAGACATCGACGAAATGTGGGCTGCCCTGCGCTCCTACGTCGAGAGCTTCCGCGACGCCGACCTGAAGCGGCTCATCCTCCTTTTTCTCGACGACCCGGAGATTGGCGCCGCCTACCGCCGCGCTCCTGCCGCGAAGACCCTGCATCATGCATGGATCGGCGGCCTGCTGGAGCATGTGCTCGGCCTGATGGACGTCTGCAATGCCTCGGCCCCGTTTTATCCCGAGGTGGATCGCGACCTGCTGCTGGCCGGAGCCATTCTGCACGACATCGGCAAGACCCGCGAGCTGAGCTGGAACACCGTCTTCAGCTACACCACAGAGGGCCAGCTCGTCGGCCACATCAGCATCGCCATGGGCATGCTGCGGCAGAAGGTGGAAGAGTTCGCCTCCGCCGCTGGACGCCCGTTTCCATCCCGGCTGCGCGTTCTGCTGGAGCACATGGTGCTGAGCCACCACGGCAAATACGAGTTCGGCTCGCCCAAGCTGCCCATGACGCCGGAGGCCATTCTGCTCAGCGCTCTCGACGATCTGGAGGCGAAGATGCAGAACATGCGCGCCGAGTTCGCCCGCAGCGCAGCCAATGGACGCAGCAGCGGCGAAGTGACCGACTGGGTGCGCTCCATGGAGCGGCCTCTGCTCGATTCGCGCAGCTATCTCGCCGAAGAGGAGGGAAAATAGAATGGCCTTCCTGCTGAAAACAGAGCCGGACGTGTACTCCTTCGCCGATCTCCAGCGCGACCAGGAGACGGTCTGGGACGGTGTTGCCAATCCCCAGGCAGTGAAATACCTGCGCGAAATGCAGCCCGGCGAGCGGCTGGTCATCTACCACACCGGCGACGAGCGCCGCGCCATGGGAACGGCCAAAGTCCTCGCCGTGGACGCGACCGACCCCAAGGTTCCCCTGGTCCGCATCCGCGTTGGCAAGGCGGTCCCGCCAAAGACGCTGGCGGAGATCAAGGCCAACCCGATCTTCGCAAAGTCGCCGCTGGTCATCATCGGCCGTCTCGGCGTCGTTCCTCTCACAGAAGAGCAGTGGGAGTGGATCGTCCGTTGACGAGAAAGTCCGACTGTGGAACGTCGGCTGTGGAAGGCCCGCTGCGGATACTTCCCTGAGCAACGTGCGGCCGAGCATTACAATGGAGTTTCAGGCCGAAATTCTTCCATCGAAAGAAAAGGATCAAGGGATTGCTTCGATTCTCAACAGCAGGCGAGTCGCACGGCGAGAGCCTGATCGCCCTGATTTCCGGACTGCCTGCGGGCGTTCCCGTTGACCAGGAATTCGTCAACCACGAGCTGTGGCGCCGCCAGCAGGGCTACGGCCGCGGCGGCCGCATGCGCATCGAAAAGGACACAGCCAGCATCCTCTCCGGCGTGCGCCACGGCAAAACCATCGGCTCTCCCATCGCCATGGAGCTTGCCAACCGCGACTGGAAGAACTGGACCGAGATTCTGCCTGTGGGAGAAGGCGACCCCGCCCGGCACAAGGCCGTGGCTTCTCCGCGTCCTGGCCACGCCGACCTGGCCGGTACCCTGAAGTACGACTTTCCCGACGCGCGCTATGTGCTGGAGCGGGCTTCGGCGCGCGAGTCTGCGGCGCGCGTTGCCTGCGGAGCCTTGGCAAAATCGCTCCTGCGCTCGCTCGGCATTGAAGTCGCCAGCCACGTCATTCGCGTCGGCAGCGCGCAACTGGATCGCGACGCAGCGTGGGAAGAGATCGCAGCTCTGCAGAACAAGGAAGAAATTCTGCTGAGCTGCGTGGACCCGGCCAGCGAGGAGCGGATGAAGTCTGAGGTGGACGTTGCTCTGCGCACCGGAGACACCATCGGCGGCGTGTTTGAGGTGGTGGCGCACGGCGTTCCTCCCGGCGTTGGCACCTATGCCAACTGGGACGAGCGGCTCGACGGCCAGTTGGCCTGCGCCGTCATGAGCCTGCAGGCGGTGAAGGCGGTGGAGATTGGCCGCGGCGTGACGGCGGCGGAGTCCCTCGGATCGCAGGTGCATGACGCCATCGGATACGAGGCCGAAGAGGGCTTCACCAAATTCAGCCGCGAGCACAACAACGCCGGCGGCATCGAGGGCGGCGTTTCCAACGGGGAAGACGTTGTGGTGCGCGGATATCTGAAGCCCATCTCCACCCTGCGCAGGCCGCTCGCTTCAGTCAGCTACGCCACGCGCGAGCCGGTGAAGGCGGCCTATGAACGCTCCGACGTCTGTGTGGTCCCGGCCGCCGGGGTCGCAGCGGAGTCCATGGTCGCGCTGACGCTCGCGCGCATGGTGCTGGAGAAGTTCGGCGGAGACTCGCTGAAGGAATTGAAGCGGAATTTCGATGGGTACGCCGAGCAGATACGAGCGTACTAGTTCGCAGTCAGAGAGAATTCAGACACATCATGATTCGCGCCATTCTCAAATATCCAGAGCCAGTGCTCTCGAAGAAGACCGAGACCGTCACCGATTTCGGCGCGGAGACGCGCAGTCTTGTGGACGATATGTTCGAGTCCATGTACGCCGCGCAGGGCATCGGCCTGGCAGCGCCGCAGATTGGCGTCCCCAAACGCGTCACCGTGATCGACCTCAGCTTCCAGAAGACGCCGGAGGAGAAGATCACGCTCATCAATCCTGAGATTGTGCATCGCGAGGGCAAGCAGCTTGAGGAAGAGGGCTGCCTCAGCTTCCCTGACATTCGCGCCAAGGTGCAGCGGGCTGCAATGGTGAAGGTGCGAGCGCAGAACGTCGAGGGCGAGTGGTTTGAGATGGAGGGCACGGAGCTGCTGTCGCGCGCCTTTCAGCACGAGATCGACCACCTGGAAGGCGTGCTTTTCATCGACCGTATCAGCAAGCTGAAGCGCGACCTGCTGCTGCACAAGATTCGCAAGCTCATCAAGGCAGGCGAGTGGTAGCGCGCTCTGCCGTGCAGGAATGCGCGCTGTTTCGGGCTGTTTCAGATCGGGGGCGCGGCATGAGGATCGTATTCTGCGGCACTCCGGAGTTCGCCGTCCCCACGCTGCAGGCCGTTGCCGCCGCAGGCCATTCGGTGGAACTCGTCGTCACGCAGCCGGACCGGCAGAGCGGCCGCGGCCTTGCCATGGCGCAGCCGGCGGTGAAGCAGGCAGCCCTCAGCATGGGCATCCCTCCGTCGCTCATTCTCCAGCCGGAAAAAATCAGGAACAACCCGGAGTTCCGCGCCGCGCTCGAGGCCGCAGCTCCCGACGCGATTCTCGTCGTCGCCTATGGCCGCATCATTCCGCAGTGGATGCTCGACCTGCCCCGCTTCGGGAACATCAATCTCCACGGATCTCTGCTGCCGAAGTATCGCGGCGCGGCCCCGGTGCAGTGGGCCGTCGCCAACGGCGAGACTGCGACCGGCGTGACCACCATGCGCCTGGATGC
>JAJZHR010000017.1 GCA_021810815.1 Acidobacteriota bacterium
GCAGTGTTGTAGATCACGCCCCCATGTGCGGCCTGTCACAAAAATTCACTCCCATGAGGTCTGGAAGGGATCAGGGGGGTGGCTTGAGATCGGGCCAGATGTTCCTTGCTGCTACAGAGAGGCTATCGTTGGAATCATCGCCGCGCCGTCGGAGGCAGGGACGGTGTAATCGCTGAGCGACTCCGAGGGGAGAATCATGCGAAGCGAATTCAGAACGGCGAGCAGGTCGATGGCTTCCTGTAGGAGCGCGCCATGGATCGGCGACAGCATTCCCAGGCCGGCAGCGAGCATTCCGGCGAGGCTCAGGGACATGCCGCCCACAGCGCTTTGCAGCGCAATCCGGCGCATCCTGGAGCCGATGTGCATCAGTTCATCCACACTCCTCAGGGATGATTCCAGGACCACGGCTCCAGCCGCTTCGCTGGTGATTTCGCTGTTCACGCCGAGCGCGATCCCGACGGTCGCATTCAGCATGGCAGGAGCATCGTTGATGCCGTCGCCGACATAGATCGTCCGGGCTTGCTTGGTGAGGTCGCGAACCACAGCCACTTTCTGCTCCGGGCTCATGCCGCCGTAGACGTGTTCGATGTGCATGCGGCTGGCGAAGAGAGCTACCTCCGCCATGCGGTCGCCTGAAAGCAGCGTTACCTGGTCGATCTGGTGCTGCGGTTTCAGGTGGTCAAGAAAGGGCTTTGTGTCGTGGCGCGGCTGGTCCTCAAAGCGAAAGAGGCCGACAACACGATCATCGATTACGGCAACGCATTCCAGACCGGCTGCGGTGGGCGGCAGTTTGGCGGAGAGGCTTTCCGGGATCTTTTTGCGTCCCGTCACCCAGATGGAGTGGTCTCCGACCTGTCCGCGGAGCCCGGTGCCCTGAGCCTCCGAGATCTCTGTGGCCTCCACCAGTGGAACGCTCTCGCGGGTGGCCGCATCAAGGATGGCGCTTGCCAGGGGATGCTTGGAATACATCTCCACGCTGGCCGCCAGTTGCAGCAGCAAATTCCGGTCGGCTGGGTCGTCGGCGAGGACTTCTGTGAGCAGGGGCTTGCCATAGGTCAGCGTGCCTGTCTTATCCACGATGAGCGACCTGCAGGTGGAGATTTTCTCCAGAACGGCAGCGTCTTTGATGACGATGCCGCGACGCGCCGCCACAGAGATGGCGCTGATGATGGCGACGGGGATTCCAATCAGCAGGGGGCAGGGAGTGGCGATGACGAGCACGGCCAGAAAGCGCTCCGCATGGCCGCTGATACCCCAGCTCAGGAGCGCTGCAGCGACGGCGATGGGTGTGTACCATCCGCCGAGGCGGTCTCCGAGGCGGCGCATCCTGGGGCGGCTGCGCTCCGACTCATGCAGCACTCCGACGATCTGAGCATAACGGGAGTTGCTGGCCAGGCTGGTAGCGCGGATCGTCACCAGCGTGCTTCCGTTGATCGCGCCCGAAAGTACGGTGCTGCCGGGTGCCTTGGCGATTTCGAACGGCTCGCCGGTGAGATAGGACTCGTCCATGGATCCCGATCCGGAGAGGACAACGCCGTCGACGGGGCATATCTCGTGGGGATAAATCACGACCTGGTCGTTGATCGCGACGGACTCGACAGGAATATTGCGGGATACGCTGGCACCATCGATGACATGTGCGGTCTGGGGCATGCGCTTGGCGAGGGCGCTCAGCACCGAAGACGCTTTTCCGGTGGCGTAGTCCTCGAGCGTTTTTCCACCGGAGAGCATTAGGATGACGATGATCGCCACCCAATACTGATGCATGACCAGCGAGGTGGCGACGGAGAGCAAAGCCAGCAGGTCGACGCTGAAGTTGCCCCGTACCATCTCCCGAACCAGGCCGTAAAAGAGCGGAAGGCCGCAGACCACAATTCCGCCGAGAAGAAGATCGGACCAATAGGCGATGCCGAGGAAGCGCAAGACAAGGGCGGAGACGAGGGTTGCGGTCGCAAGAATTGCGACAGGCCGGTGCGCCGACGCGGCGTTGAACCAGTTCGCAGCCACAGCTTTCAGGGTCACAGTGTCTACCTCGTGCTGAGGCTACCACCTCGCCACGCTGCGGAATGTGTCGGCGGACACATCCCGCAGCGCTGGCGTCCTTTAGGATGAATCGGCGAGTAGCCCTTTACCTATCGTGTCAATCCCTGCGTTAGGATGCTGCTTTGACGGAATCAACTGTGATCGTGCCGTTGCTGTTCTTTCCCGTTACGGTGACCTTCGCTCCAGCGAATTTATTCAGGTCGGCCTCGTGGCCTTTCAGGGTGTAGACCTTGTTTCCGACCACAAGAGCATAGTCCGACCCCTGCTTCACGCAGGCGCGCGTGCATGCTGCTGCCGTGGTGTTGGACATCATGTGGTTGGCTCCGCACATGGCGTCCGTGACGGTTCCCGTCATGGTCGCGCTCTGGGAGAGGAGTGCGGTTGAGGCAAGGACGAGGGGCGCTGTGGCGGCGAAGATGGTCCTGATGCGCATGAGTGTCTCCTGTTTTCGAAGTTCGGGTTTCGGGTGCATCGCTTCGAATGATGTTCCTAAGTCTACAGCGGCCATGCGAAGATGAACCTCTGCACGGAGGCACGCTTTGAAAACTTCCATCCTCGCAACAATTGCCCTTTCGTTTTCAATCGCGGTTGCACATGCTGAAAGCGCGGTGCCTGCGCTGAAGCTGGCTGGGTCCATTCCGATGCCCGGAGTGGCTGGCCGCATCGACCATTTCTCCATCGACTTGCAGCATCAGGTGGTCTACGTAGCTACCCTGGGCGCGAACTCGTTGCAGATGGTCAGCCTGCGCGAAAAGAAAGTGATCGGCTCCATCACTGGCCTGGAGGAGCCGCAGGGCGTGGTCTACGTTCCAGAGAATGGGCGGCTGTATGTGGCGAATGGCGGCGACGGCAGCCTGCGCATCTACGATGGGGCGTCGTTGAAGCCAATCAAGACAGTCGCATTCGGAGACGACGCGGACAATTTGCGCTTTGACTCGGCCACGAAGACGCTGTGGCTCGGCTATGGCAGCGGAGCGGTCGCGCAGGTGGATCTGGATGGAAGCAAGCTGGGCGAGGTGCAGCTTGGGGAGCATCCTGAGGCGTTTTCGCTGGAGCGGAACGGGACGAGGATGTATGTGAACGTGCCGCGCAAAAGGGAAGTCGCGGTGGTGGATCGCAAGACGATGACCGTCCTAGCGACCTACGGCACGGGCAGCGCCTCGGAGAATTATCCGATGGCTTACGATGAAGACGGCCAGCGCCTCTTCCTCGGCTGCCGGACACCTGCAGCCCTCGTGGTACTGGACGCGAAAAACGGCAAGTCCGTCTCGCAATTGCCTACGGTGGCCACCACGGACGACCTGTTCTTTGATTCCGCCCCGCAGCGCGTGTATGTGCTTGGCGGTGGAGGGGCGGTAGCGATCTATGGCAAGTCGGAAGTCGGCTCCTACTCCCAGATCGGTCGCGTTGAGACAGCGCCAGGAGGTCGAACGGGCCTGCTGGTTCCTGAGCTTCACGAACTGCTGGTGGCGATTCCTCAGAACGGATCGGCCCCGGCGAAGATCCTGATATATCAAACGATCCGATGAAGAAGGCTGCGATGGCCTGCGAAGCGGGAGCGCAATCAGTTCGCAACATCGCACCGGGCCAGTCCGCAAATCTCCAGTTCCAGGCCGCCGAAATCAGGGTGGGTATTCTCCTTCAGCTTGTAGGCGAGGTCGATCAGGCAGTTCTCCACTAGATTCATTTTTGCTGTCTTGGCCGCCCAGTTCCATCCGAGGCAGTTGAATAGTTGGCCGCGCTGGCCTTGCTGGACCCTCAGGCGCAGGTGCTTCTCTTTCATCACGCGTGGAGGCGCTGCGATGCGTACGCTCCGCGCGATGAAGATGGGCTCAGTGTTTCCCATGCCTGTCGGCTCGAATCGCTTGATCCAACTCGCCAGGGCAGCGTTGATGCTGTCCAGCGGAAGCTCTCCATCGCACGCCACGGGAGGCCCGAGCGGAGAGAAGGGAACATGGATTGCGGCGTATGCCTGCATGCGGCTGCGTAGCTCGGGCACCAGCGCCGATGGCAGAGAGAAGCCGACAGCGTGCGCGTGGCCACCGAAGCGGGTGAACAGAGGCCGCTCAAAACCAGCGTCTACAGATGTGAGGGCGTCGAGCAGGTGGAATCCGCTCACGGATCGACCGGAGCCGTGAGCCTGGCTTGGGGCGTCCGCGTCGTCGCTCGCCTGATGTGTTATGACCAGCGCGGGCACATTGGTGCGGTCCACGACGCGCGAAGCGAGGATGCCGATGACGCCGCGATGCCAGCCGGGTGGGGGAGCATTCGCGTCATCAAGAACAAAACAGGAGATGCGGAGTGGCTGCGATTCGAGGGCGGGGTTGATCTTCGGTGCTTCGGAATCTACCCGACCGGCTGCCCCTGAAGCCTCAACCTTCTCTAAAGCTTGAGTTGAAGATTCATGCGTCAAAGCCAACCGAAATAAGGATGTTACTTTTAGCAGTTCTTCTATTTGGGCATCGATCTGCGCTTCGATCTCCATCAGTGCAGCGGCTTCGACGGCGCGCCGCTCCTCATTCAGATGGTTCAATTTCTCGGCAAGCTCCGTGCAGCGGGCTGGGTCGCGCGACAGGAACAGATCCACAACGTCGTCGGCGATGTCCATGCGGCCAGCGGCGTTGATGCGGGGAGCGAGCCGGAAGGCGACGTCTGTTGTGGTCAGCGATTTTGCGGGATCCAGTTGCGCCACGCGCATCAGT
This sequence comes from Acidobacteriota bacterium, assembly GCA_021810815.1. GTDB lineage: Bacteria > Acidobacteriota > Terriglobia > Terriglobales > Acidobacteriaceae > JAJZHR01. The sequence continues at coordinate 4,746 of JAJZHR010000017.1, forward strand.
TCGCGGAGGCCACCCTGCACGGGGCGGCGCAGCTCGCGCAGGCCGATGGCGGTGATGACACGGTTTTCGCCCACCAGCGGCACCGAGTCCGCGATGGTGGCAATGCAGAGCAGCTTTAGGAACGACGGGATAATCTTTGCGGCTGCAACGGGTGTTTGCGAGGGGGCATTCTGGAGCGAGGAATTGGCGGGGAGCAGAGAACTGACCGGGGCCGCTGGAGCCTCCAGCAACGCCTGCGCCAACTTGAATGCAACGCCTGCGCCGCAGAGATGTTTGCAGGGGTACTCGCAGCCAGCCTGGTTGGGGTTCAGCACGGCGAGCGCGTGGGGAATTCCCAGCTCGTCCGGTAGGTGGTGGTCGGTTACGATCAGGTCCAGTCCCAGCCGCTGCGCTTCGTCCGCAGCTGCGAAGGCGCGGATACCTGTGTCCACTGAGAGCACCAGCGTCACGCCAGTTGCGTGCGCATCGGCGAGGACGCCGGTCTGCATCCCGTAGCCTTCACGGACGCGATGGGGAACGTGGTAGCGGACCTGCGCCGAACTGCCGCGCGCGGTGGCGATGCGGTCAATGGCGGTCTTCAGAAGCACGGTGGCGATGGTTCCATCCACGTCGTAGTCGCCATAAACCAGAATGGTCTCGTTGGCTGCGACGGCGGCGAGAATGCGCTCCACTGCAGATCGCATACCGAGCATCTGGTAGGGATCGTGCAGGTGGGCAATGTCTGGGGCGAGGAAGGCCGCCGCCGCCTCCGGAGTCGCAATGCCGCGACCAAGCAGGAGTTGCGCGATCAGCAGTGGCAGGTTGGCCTGCTGTGCCAGTCGCTCGACCGCAGGCAATTCGCGCGATGGAAGCGTCCAACGGCAGGCCGCATTCGACTGGTTTGAGGTGGCTTGCTGGGCTGCCGAGACCTCAGTCGTCGTCATCGTCGCTGTCGTCCGTGCCGTTCAGCAGGGCGAAGTCGTCCAGCGACTCCATCAACTGCTGGAAGCGCTCGTACCAGGGCGTCGATGTTTCATAGAGGAACATCACTCCCTGGTGGGCGAAGCCAAGCTGGAGGTAGCCCGTTTTGCCGACGTAGTTGACCAGATACTGCGCCTCGTCCAGTTCAGCGGCTTCGTCATTGGGGAAGTGGTCTTCGCGCAACTGTGCGATCAGCACCTCGATGTCGGCCTTCTCGAGCACGATCTCGCTCATGGTGATGAAGGCCGCGCCCGCCGCCTTCGCGTGCTCCACGAAGTCCTTCCATCCGTCAGCATTGTCTTCGTCGAACATCACGCTGGGTACATCTTCGCCCACATAGGCTGTGAAGCGGCGCATGCCGTGGCCGGCGATGAAGGCCACCATATCGTCTTTCAGGGAGATCAGGTTGTCTGTCTGCATAGGCTCCATGTTCATCGGTCAAAGTAGTAATTGTCGCAGAGCGGGAAGCGCGTGGGAAGGGCCGAGTTGCACAGGATTTTCGCACAATCCAAGGACGTTGGCTGCTATGCTCAGGCGCAGATGGACTTGGAGCGGATCGAGACAGGGGAAAATAGGGTGCCGGGTGCTCTGAGGGGCGCAACCGTCGCCCTGGTGCTGCTTACTGCGCTGAATCTGATGAATTATCTGGACCGCTACATCCTCCCCGGGGTCCAGCCGCTGGTGCAGCACGAGTTTGGCGTCAATGATGCCCGGATGGGGGCACTGACGCAGTGGTTCTTTTTTACGTACATGTTCGCTGCTCCGCTGACGGGCTGGCTCGGCGATCGCTTTCCGCGCAAGCCGCTTATAGTAGCCGGTGCTTTGTTCTGGAGCGTCTGCACGCTGCTCACCGCCACCGTCCACAGCTATTTCGCGCTGAATCTGCGCCACGCTGCGTTGGGGATCGGAGAGGCGAGCTTTGGAGTCTTCGCGCCCGCACTGCTCTCTGATTTCTACCCCGCAGAGCAGCGCAACCGCGTGCTCACCATCTTCTACATTGCAATTCCTGTGGGTGCGGCGCTTGGCTACGGCGTCGGCGGTGTTGTGGGAGCGGCGCACGGTTGGCGCTCTCCGTTCTACGTCAGTGCGTTGCCGGGTTTTGCCATCGCTCTGTTGATTTGGGCTTTCCTGCGCGAACCGCAGCGCGGTGCCAGCGAGCGCCTGCGCGTGGCACCCGACAGGAGAACGCTGCGCGGCCTTGCGCGCAATCCCGCATACCTCTACGCAACGCTCGGCATGGCCATGGTTGTCTTCTCGCTGGGCGGCATTTCCGCGTGGATGCCCACGTTCCTGAACCGCATCGGAGGCTACTCGCTGGGGCAGGCAGGCCTCATTCTGGGAGCGGTCACCGCCGTTGGTGGTCTGCTGGGGACGGGAGTTGGCGGATGGATTGCGCAGCACTGGATGCGCACCAACCACCGCGCGCTGTACCTGGTTTCCGCCTGGAGCGCGCTGCTGGCTATTCCTCCAGCGCTGCTGGCTTTCTTCGGCCCGCGCTGGGCAATGGTTCCGGGAACAGCCCTGGCCGAGTTCTGCATCTTCCTGGGATCTGGCCCACTGAATGCAGCGATTGTGAACGCTGTGGCAGCGAACATCCGTTCCAGTGCTATTGCCATCGAACTGTTCCTGATCCACGCGCTGGGAGACGCGCCCTCTCCCAGGCTGATCGGGGTGTTGTCGGACGCGTCCAATTTGCGGTTGGGGCTAGCCCTCACGCTGCTGACCTTGCTGGCTGGAGCTGCGCTGCTGTTCGCGGGGGCGCGGCATGCGCCACACATTCCGGTGCGTAAAGCTTTGTCCTGAGTCGCTTAGCGAGGGCAGGAAATCGGAAAACCCTGCTCTACTGCGGTGGTGGCTGGTCCTGACGCATGCGCTGCAACTCCTCGTAAATCTGCTGCGGCGTCTTTACTCCATTGGGGGAAGGCTGATTCGTGGTGCCCGGAGCAGGCTCCGGGCTTTCTCCGCCCATGGATGAACTATGCGGCGCAGCAGGAGGGCCAGCGATCCCCGGAGGCGCGGTTGGCTGTAGGGGGCGAGGCTGGAATTCGGGGGTGGGGGCGGGTGTTTCATCGACATCCGGGGAGGGCGGAAGGCTGGGACCGCCATTGCGGGGGGTCAGAATCAGTTCCGAGCTGGTGGCGCCCTGGCCGTGTAGAAACAACATGTTCGAGTCTGTTCCTTGAAGCAGTTCTGAAAGGATTGCGGCGGGCGATCCGGGGCCGTAGGTGCCGTAAACACGGCTCTCCGGGACGGATCCGGTGAGTTTGATGTTGGCGACGCGGCTGACTTCGCGGAGGGTGCGGTTGAGGCTGGAATTGTCTGCTTTTACGGTCAAATTGCCGTTTGCGAAGCTGACGACGGCGGGTCGCGCCGGTTGCTGACCGGGCGCTGGCGGCGGTGGCGGCGGCGGTGGGACCGTGTTTTCTGACGGTGATTTGCCGGTGGAGGCACGGTGGCGTGCGGTGGTTTTTGCGGTTCTGGGTGTGGTTTTCCCGGCGGCATGGGCTGGCTTCGGAGTGGCTGGCGGAGTTGGCGTCTGCGCCTGGAGGCTGATTGCGGGAACGACGACGCAGAGGAGAGCAACAGCGAGCAGGGACGTCCATCTGCTCTGGCAAGTCCATCCGCCCTGCAGCGTCCATCCGGACGTCCATTCTGGCGTCCGGTGCTCGGCGAGGTATGGCATAGGAATCAGAAATCTCCGAGAAAGCCGATGCTGCTCGAATCGGCCGGTGCTGCTCGAATCGGCCGGTACTGCTCGAATCGGCTGCTGCTGCTCCGAATCGGCCGCTGCTGCGAGAACTGCGTCCAGACCCGGCTTGCCGCAGCATCGAGCAGGTCAGCAGGGCGCAACGAGCTGTGGATTCGAACATCCGCGCCCGTGTGTACTAGACTAGCAGTGTTTGCGTCGCTGGTTTCTGCTTGCGCCGCATCAGTTCAGGAGTGGTGGATGCAGGCAAGTTCTTCAGGTCGCAGAAGTCGTTGCATCGCAACCCTCCCGGCACCTCCTCGATTCCCATCGATGCTTCCGTCAGGGTTTCTGTCGATGCTCCCGTCGATGCTCCGCCGTCGTGTTCTCTGGTTGTGGATGTTCGTTTTCGCCGCAGCGGCAGGCACCAGGCCTTTGGTGGCGGAGACCTGCATCACGCAGTCGCAGATGGCGGCACCGGATCGCGGGGCTCTGGCTGACGCAGCCCGCAGCTTTGCTTTGAACGTCGCTGCCGACAACACGCCAGCTCTGCGGACCGCGACCATCCCCCAGTACGCGCAGGACTTCGAGGGCATCGCGAACTCTGTGACCTCCGCTGCGGCGCATCTGAAGGGTGCGCAGATGGTGGTGCGCAGCGTCTATATTCTGGACGCAAGCAGCCTGAAGCAGGAGCCCGACGGCAGAATGCCAACGGCCCAGTTCTTCTGCTCCCTGAACAATTCTCCGTCCGACACCAACTTCACCATTCCAGGTCTTCCGCCGGGAAAGTACGGTCTTGTGATCGTGGATGCGAAGGGGATCGCTGCTCCGTGGCAGATGACGTTCGTTCTGCAGCAGGTGCAGTCGCGCTGGCTGCTGGCGGGATTTTTCCCGAAGCCATCGACCGCGGCGGGGCATGACGGCGTGTGGTACTGGACGCAGGCGCGCGGCTACGCGAAGAAGAGCGAGAACTGGAACGCGTGGCTCTACTATCAAACGGCCGAGCGGCTTCTGGTTCCGGTTGATTTTGTGAACAGCACGAACCTGGAGAAGCTGCGCAGCGAGGCGCAGGCGGTGGCTCCGGCGGATCTGAAGCCGCAGCCGTCCGCTGCTCATCCGCTGGCGGTGAAGGGAAGCGTCGAGACCTTCATGGTGACGTCGCTTGGCACGGATGACGCTCTGGGCGGCCTGGACGTGGTGGCGCACATCACGGCCACCGACACCAGCGACCCGGTGGCATCGCGCAAGCGCAATGTGCAGGCCATGCAAGCGCTGCTGACCGCGCATCCTGAGCTTCCGCAGGCCTTCCACGGGCTTTGGATCTTCGCGGACGCCCCTGGAAAGAGTCCCTTTGGCATCGAACTTCCTATGGCGCAAATCGCGGCAGCGGCTCAATAACGATCAACATCCACCGGATAGTATCCAATTTCAAAGGAAGCAGTCAGCACGAGGTCTTTTTATGTCGAGCAAGAACCCCAGGACGTTGAGTGAGGCAATTCAGCAAAGGCGAGCGACGCCGAGCTTTGATGGCAGCCCGATTCCTGCCGCCGATCTAAAGCAGATTCTGCAGGCAGGCCTGCACGCCCCCAGCGGCTACAACATGCAGCCGTGGCGCTTCATTGTGGTGCAGTCGCCGGAGCAGAGGAAGCGGCTGCGGACGGCCAGCTACAACCAGCCGAAGGTGGAAGAGGCATCGGCGATGATCGTGGCTTGCGGCGACGCGGACGGATTCCGCACCGGAGACCTGGAGGAGATGCTGCGCCTGGGCCGGGAGAACGGAATGCCGGAGAACTACGCCGAGCAGGCGAAGAACAATATTCCCCACTACCTCTCGACCCATCCGAACATGGTGATGTGGCTGAACCGGCAGGTGATGATCGCGTTCACGCACATGATGCTGATGGCGGAGGTGATGGGCTACGACACGGCACCGATGGAGGGCTTTGAGCAGGAGAAGGTGCGCGAGGTGCTGCGCCTGCCCCTGAGCTACCACGTGGTCGCGCTGCTGGCTGTGGGAAGGCTTGCGGGGCCGGACAAGTTCGACGGCGGACGGTTCGAGATGCACCGGACCGTGTTTGGCGAGGAGTACGGGAAGCCGCTGAAGGTGTAGCGGCGGTGGTGTAGAGCTAAAAGCGTACCTCAGGGGCTAAAGCTGCCGTCAGATCCTTGAAAGGCATGGGTTTTCCTTTCAACATCTCGCTAGCCGTCATCTCGAAACGCTTCAAAACAGAGTCGAACGCTTCGAGAAGACCCCTGGCCGCATGATGGGTACAGAGCTATGCCTTACGCGGAGCTGGTGGGTTAGGTATTATCTGCTTCGCCTTGCCCTTTATGATGAGGTCTTTTTCCGCTTGCGGCGGGGCCTGCATCATCTTGTGGAGCAGATTATCGAATTGGTCTTTGTCAACCTTCATGTTGTCTATTCTACGACAGCTCACGTGTCGTCAAAGCGTGTCGATATACACCGTTAGACAGCGTTTTGAATGATATGTTGAATCCCAACATTGGAGAACTACGGTATCCGGACTTGATACTTTAGTTGCAGGTGTATGTTGCAACGCCGTGTTGCATCTGTGTTGCGGTTGCTGCATCATATCAACAGATGTCTTGATGAGTTGAGGTTCGGACTGAACACGCTACCCGGACATATACTACTCATCAGTTTTGGGAAAACGCCCCTCTCCGAGGGGCGTTTTCTTTGCTCCTGGCCCTCGCCCATCACCGCGTGGAATGGCCGAGAAAAGGCTCGCATGCGGGTGTTTCCCAGAGCATTCGAAAACAAGCTCATCGCGGATCGCGTTTCCTTCTTCGTTGAATCTGTCCACGGTGCTACGCAATACTGTAGCCCAACTCCTGCGTGACGCTTCGTTGGCAAGAGCAAACGCCACTTCGGTATGTTCTACGACCTCATCGATTGAGTAGCCGTCCTTAACGCATCTGCTGTCATAGAGATGTTTTCCGTTGCAAACAATTGTTGCGACTATTGGCGGCTGGTTTATCTTTTCGCGAATCGCGTTGATCGCTTCGAGCTGCTCGGGAGTGAAGAATCCGATCTTCTGGAAAGGCGACCATTGCTTGGCGGCCACCAGCTCCAGCGATCCACGTATTTTCTTCAACCCACTCGCAAACAAGGGCACGTATTTACCTCGGCATATATAATCAACTGAGCGGAGGGCGGGAGACTCGAACTCCATTCCGCCAAGAATCCGGGGATATAAAGCAGCGTCCTGTCACCCGACAGACGCCCTCCGTACTTATTCTTCTGGATACTCCAACATCAACACGTTGTTGAGCGTCACCACCCAACGGTCACGATCTTCTTTCGTCCATGCCGTTCCTGGCTTCGGAAGCCGCTGGAAAAGCCCGAACAGCAACGGGCTCGACTGAGCAGGGAACACAGGCAACGGCGTATGGTGCTGCTGCGTCTGCCGCGTCGTAAATGCCACGCCGACCTTAGCAGTCCGTTCTTCTCTTTTTGGCGATGCACTCCTCTTCTTCACTCCGGCAGTACGGGTCTTGCCTTGCAGAATGAATTGCGAAACGTGGATGTCCGCATCCTGGGCCGCATCCTTCAAAAAAGCCATACAGCGTCCCAACGTTTCGCCCGTCGCGGGTGTGTTGTTGGCGAATGCTTCTCGCAGTTGGGAAGCCGTTGCAGTGGAGAAATCGAAGACCCCATCAAAAATAAACGGATAGGAAGCTTGAAGCATCTCGCGCAAAGCCGCCTTACGTTCGCTCTCCTCTCCTGACGTGTAGCGCTTCATCACCGGTGTCGGAATACTATTGTCAGAAATCATCCCCAAATACCGCAGAGCCGTAGTAACCTGACTCTGAGCGGCTCCAGACATTGAACCCATCAATCCACGGTCGATTCGTCCCGGCAACCCCTGTTTGAAGCGATCAAGGAAGTTACTTAGAGTTTTGTACGACACATATGGCGGGACTGGCTTTTTATCGTTAGCTTCCACAGTGGTACCTCGCTCAATCATTTACGCATGTAAAGCGGTCAAAGTCAAGCCTCTACGTCTTAGTAGAATATGTATACACGATCTGACATTTATGTGACATGCGCTTCTGTCTGATGCGTAATACGCTCAGAAGAATCACATGAGCGGCCAAACCGTTGTTTGTAAATATTTTACATGTGAGAAACTGCTTAGGCTGGTATGGCAGGACGAAGGGGCATTGATTTTCGCTAATTCCGAGGATCAATACGACGCTCGCATTAAAGGAAATCTACATCTTGAAGCTGTCGGCTTCCAATTAGAAGACGTATTCGAATACGACACGATGGCTTTAGGCGCTTCCGACCCTTGGAGCCTACTGATTCCCTATGCCAACGCCCAGCGGGATCACCTAGATACCTTGCGCAATGCGCAAAGCCATACAAAAGAAGAGGGCGAAACCAATAAGGTTTCGCCCTCGGTAACACTCGACGAATCGCGCCCCTGTCACGGCAAAACCATCCTATTCTTGAATATGTGTCAAGTGCATAATCTTCGACTTGTTCAGCGATTCGCCAACTGTTTGCGCAGATGGCGGGTGAGGTGTTTTGCTGTGAATTCGGCACCGCAGGCGAAGCGGGCGAGCGGGCCAAAGCTGTTGGCGGACGCGAGCCCTGCCATGTAGAGTCCCTGCACGGAGGTTTCGAAGTTGCGGCTGAGAATGGGAGCACGCTCCAGTGTGGAGATGGAGGCTCGCAGTTCGTGGTCCAGGAAGGCCAGGCGCTCCAAATCGACCTCGTATCCTGTGGCGGCGATCACGTGGTCTGCGAGCAGGACGGAGCGGCCCTGAGCGCCTTTGAGAGCCAGCCGCACCTGTTCGCCCTGCGCCTCCGCTCCCTCGACGGTTGTGCTCATGTGCGTGGCCACGCGGCCGACGAAGCGTTCGCGCATGAACCACCCCGGCGCGGGGCCTAGGTGGCGCTTGACGGCCCGGAGGCGCATCCTGGCCGGCATGGAGTGGAAGAGCAGCGGCGCCTCGGACGAGAGAAAGGAGCGCCAGCCAGTCCCCAGGCCGGAGCGCGGCGAACGCATCCTCTGGAGCAGAGGGCGCGGCTCGCCGGCTCCCTGGAGATGGAAGGCAATGGACGCTCCCCGGGCCACGAGATCGACCTGAGCGCCCGCCTCATGCAGCAACACCGCGAGGTCGACGGCGGATGCGCCAGCGCCCAGCACCACGACCCGTTTTCCGGAGAAGCGCTCCAGACTGGAATGCTCGGAGCTGTGGGTGGCCAGGGACGGCGGGAGTTCGCGCAGCACGACCGGGATGTGTTCGAAGTGGCTGATGCCAACCGCCAGCACCACCGTGGTTGGAGCGAGGCGCTGCCCGTCCTCGGCCTCCAGGAGAAACCCGTCGCCGCTCCGGGAAAGGCGGGTGACTTCAGAGGATTGCAGGCCGGGAGCGAATCTGCGCTGAAACTCCATTCCGTAGTCGGCGAAGGTCTTCAGTTCGACGGGGGCGCCGATGTCCTGGTAGGGAATTCCGTTTTCTGCGCAGAAGTGCCGCAGGGTGAAGAGATTCTGAGGGTCGTAGAGGCTGGATGCGAAGCCCTCGGACTTGAGGAGCATGCCCTGGGGCATCCGCTCGCGCCAGATCTGCATGGGCTTGCCGAAGATGGTGAATGGAACGCGATGGGGGCTGGG
>JAJZHR010000372.1 GCA_021810815.1 Acidobacteriota bacterium
CCAGGACGCCATCCACAGAACGCGATCATGATCCGGGTCCGCTGTGTGGCCAAAGAGAAAGCTGTCCTGAATGCGCATTCCCGGAACCATCGCCATTTTGATCTGCACCCAACGTCGCTCATACGCCGCTGGAACGATGTAAATGGCAGCCAGAGCGAGTCCCAGGGCGGTTCCCGCAGCGGTCTTGATCGCGAGTTGCAGAGGAGCATCCGGGCGGTCGATCTTCCGCGCGGAAGAGCCAGTTCCCTGCTCGACCTGGTTCAATCCCTCAGGGGCTGAAGCCTCTTCTTCGGCTGCCGGAATGGCACGGCTGAATCCGTGCCCCTTCAAGGCAATGCAGCCGATTGCAAGTCTCACCAGCGCCAGCACAGCGAGAGCGTAGCATCCCATCACGGCGGCGGGAGCATTCGTCAGCCACAGCAGAGCAACCGGAATGGCGATTCCGCTCACCGTCACCCTGGGGCGCAGAATGGCCCGGAAGAGCAGCGGCAGCCACACCGCCGCCATCAGCTCCGCATAGGCGGTCCGCTCGTAGGCGGTGAACAGCAGGTAGGGGTTCGCTGCATACACCACAGCCGCCAGCAGGGCCGCGCTGGGAGCAGCCCAATCACGCGCCAGACGGTACATGCTGAGGCCACAGCCGCACAGCACCAGGAAGGTGTACGCCACAGGCGTCGCGCTCCACGGCAACAGCAGGCCGAGCAGAGCGCCGAGCATCCACGAGAGCGGCGGATAGAACACGAAGCGCGGCTCGCCCGCTCCATAGGCCGCGCTGGCCGCCCAGTGCGGGTACAGGACGCCGTGGCGCCAATGCGCTGCGACCTCGATCCAGTTCAGGACGTGGAAGTCGAAGTCGTGGCCGCAGGAGTATCCGAAGACCGCCAAAGGAAGAACCGCGAGCAGGGCGGTCAGCAGGATGGTTGCGCGGTAGGCTCGCATAAGACCCTAATGTATCCGACTCCGTCGAGTATCCGGCAAGCACCCTGTCCGATTTGAGACAATGGAAGGGAGCGAATATGTCGGCGGCCTGCAACAATACGATCGCAGTGGCCATGTCTGGCGGGGTGGACTCCTCCGCCGTCGCGGCCCTGCTGCGCTCGGAAGGGCACGACCTCATCGGCCTGACGCTGCAACTCTGGAACCAGCGGCGGCTCGCTGGCCACGAGGGAATGCCAGAGTCTGTCCAGGGGCGCTGCTGCTCCGTGGACGACGTCTACGACGCTCGCCGCGTGGCCGAGCAGCTCGGAATCCCCTACTACCTCGTCAATCAGCAGGAGCGCTTCGAGGCCGACGTCGTCCGCCCGTTCGTGGCCGAATACCTCGCCGGACGCACGCCCATCCCCTGCACCCTGTGCAACAACCATCTGAAGTTCGATCAGCTTCTGCTGACGGCGCGGCAGATCGGCGCGGACCGCATCGCCACGGGCCATTACGCCCGCAACGAATACTGCCCGGACCGCAATCGCTGGATACTGAAGCGACCTGCCGACGCAGCGAAGGATCAGACCTACTTCCTCTTCGGACTGACGCAGGAGCAGCTCAGCCGGACGCTCTTCCCTCTGGGCAATATGCGCAAGCCCGCCGTGCGCGAGATGGCCGCCGAGCATGGTCTTGCCCTGGCCCAGAAGCCCGACTCGCAGGAGATTTGCTTCATCCCCGGCGGCGATTACAAGGCTTTCCTCGACGCGTATCTCGACGAGCAGGGGCGCGAAATGCCGGTCACCGCAGGCGAACTTGTCACCACCTCGGGCGAAGTCGTCGGCCACCACGACGGCATCCACAACTTCACCGTCGGCCAGCGCAAGGGTCTGCACAAGAGCATGGACATCAACACTCCAGACCCGCTCTACGTCATCCAGATCAAGGGCGGCGAGCGGCAGGTGGTGGTGGGAACGCAGGACAATCTGCTGACAACGGAGTTCCTCGCAAACCGGCTGAACTGGATTTCGATTCCTGCGCTGACCGAGCCCATGCGCGTGCAGATCAAGATTCGCCATCGCCACGAGCCGGCCTGGGCAACGCTCGCTCCCGGCGCACATTCAGACCAGGTCGCAGCAACCTTCGACCAGCCGCAGAGGGCTGTCACTCCGGGGCAGGCAGCGGTGTTTTACGACGGGGACGAAGTGGTCGGCGGCGGCTGGATTCAGTGAGTCGAGATAGCCGCCCGGCGTTTCCACGCAAAAGCGAATGGGGCGCAATGCGCCCCATTCGGAATTCGAAACATCAGCCAGCCCACAGCTTCAGATGAACATGTCCTCATGCCGCGAGTCGGCTGCGGAGTGCGTCGAGCGCTCCTTCCGCATCAGAACATCGAAGCCCACACGCAGCCCGTTCAAAACGCCCTGAATCTGTTTGACCGGCATCATAATGCCGCGCTCCAGGGATGCGGCGACGCGCTCAACACTGTTCAAGCTTCCTGTCACCATGCCGTCGACGCGCACTGCCTGCTCCAGGCTGCGCTCGGTAATTTCGTTCACAGCCTGTCCGATGGAGGCAGCCCGCTCACGCACGATGTTGCTGGTCTCCACCAGATTGGAAGAGATCACCTTCACCTTCGGCTTCACGTCGTCCAGGAACTCCTGACTGGAGGAGATCAACTGGTGGCTGGAGGCCAGCACTGGCTTGATGGCTCTCTCCAAATCCTCGACGATGGCGAAAATTTTCTTCTGTGCTTTCGCCGCTCCCACAGCCATGCCGATCATCACGCCTGCCTGAACCAGCAGGGCTGCGGCGACAAGAGCCACAAGAATCATCAGCAGCATGGAGTTATTGCCGCTGACGCCAGAGTCGTACTGCAGATACAGGGAGAGCGCCAAAAGGGTAGTCATAGGTCCCACGTTCCTTTTCGAACTGCAATCATGGCATCGCGCTACGGGACGGGACGGGCCGTCCCATAGCGCGCAATTTGCGAATCCAGCTCCACAACTTCTACTTCTACAACGCGTCTACAGAGCTTCGTCAGCGCCCGTGGTGGTGGACTGGTACGCCTGCTTGCCCGCCTCGACAGCAGCTCCGACCTTGTCCTGCTGCTCGCTCACGAATCCGCGTCCGCGATCCACGTACTGGCTCCATTGCGTCTTGCCTTTGTCGATAAATTCCTTGCCCTTGTCGACATACTGCTGGCTCTTGTCCACATACTCACCGAGAGCTTCTTTGCCCTGGCTCATATATCCGCTGATCTGCTCGCGACCCTCGGCTGCGAGTTGAGCAGCCTTCTCCTTCGCTTGAGCAGCTCCTGCAAGCAGATCTTCACGCGTCTCGCGTCCCGTCTTCGGAGCATACAAAACTCCCAACAGGCCTCCGATGCCAAGGCCCGCAATAAACCAACCAATACTCATTCCGCCGTTTTCGTCTGCCATCTTCGATATCTCCCTTGCGTATAGTTCCTTGTGCCTGCCAAGGCTCTGCCAAGACTCCAACTACGTGCTCCGATGCTAACATCCATGGGCAGGGTTGCGTGGCAGCCTCTATTCTGTCCCCGCCCCTCTTG
>JAJZHR010000373.1 GCA_021810815.1 Acidobacteriota bacterium
CGATCCCCCTCCGATGAAGAATCCAGGGTGATGGTGAACGTCAACTTCAAACTTGGCAAATGACTCCCTGTTGCCCCGCCGCAAGAAGCCGATATACCTCTTGCGAGGGGTTCCCCGTATGCGACTCGAAGCAAAGCTCGGCCTCAGTTCCGGCGTCATCGTCTTGGCGATTCTGCTCAGCTCCGCCGCAGCCTGTTTCCGCATCGTCGAGGCCAACCGCATCTCCGCGTCCGTCATGGACCAGCACATCCCCGCCAACACCGAAGCCCGCAGGATACGCAGCCACATGACCAACAGCCTGCGCGCCGAGGAGTCCATGATGCTCTTCGGCATCGACCCCGCCTCCGCCGAAATGTACCGCAAGCTGCGCCATGACACCTGGCAAGAAACCCAGGACGACTACGCTCGCCTCTCCGCCCTCAACGCTCAATACGACCTGGGCCCTGCCGCCGAACCCATCCGGGACGTCAAGGACTCCCTGAACCGGCTCGGAGAGATGCAGCAGCAGGTCGAGGAGCTCATCGCCGCCCACAACAACGACAGCACTTCCCAGGCCTACGACCTCATGCGCGGCCCCATGGCAACCCTGTCCGCCGAACTCGAGCACACCCTCGACAACATCATGAACATCGAGTGGAACCAGACCCAGCGGCAGGTCTCCGCCCTGAAGTCCGCCAATCGCAACATGCTGCTCACGCTCGGCTTCGCAACGCTCTTCGGCGTCCTCGCCGGCTTCGGCATCTCCCTGCTCATCGGCGCTCGCATCAGCCGCAGCATCCGCCTCCTGGCCGACCGCGCCAACGCGATTGCCACCGGCGACCTCACCGGCGGCCCGCTCGAGATCCATAGCTCCGACGAGATCGGCACGCTCGCCCTCGCCATGCAGCAGATGCAGGCCAGCCTCCGGGAAATCCTCGGCACCGTCGTATCCACCGCAAGCACCCTCACCCACAACGCCATGTCCATGGACGCCGCCAGCGCCCAGATCCACACCCGCATGGACCAGCAAAGCCAGCAGACCGAGCAGGCCGCGGCCGCCATGCAGGAGATGTCCGCCACCGTCGCCGAGGTCTCCCGCCACGCCAACGATGCGGCCCAGTCCGCACGCTCCGCAGCCGAGACGGCGCGCGAAGGCGGCGGCATCGTGCAGCAGATGCTCGCCAGCATGCACTCCATCGCCGCCGCCGTCAGCGAAACCTCCGCCACCATCGGCCTCCTCGGCGAGGACTCCGGCAAGATCAGCCACATCGTCAGCGTCATCGAAGAAATCGCGCAGAAGACCAACCTGCTCGCCCTCAACGCAGCCATCGAGGCCGCCCGCGCCGGAGAGCAGGGGCGCGGATTCGCCGTCGTCGCCGGAGAGGTCCGACGCCTCGCCGAAAGCACCGCCCGCGCCACCAGCGAAATCGACACCATGATCCAGGGAATTCAGAAGCGCACCCGCACCGCCGTCGCTGGCATGCGCGATGGAACGCAGACCGTCGAGCTCGGCATGGCCACCACCAACCGCGCCGGAGAGGCCCTCGAACGCATCATCGGCATGGCCGAGCGCGTCGACCGCATGATCGCCCAGATCGCCGTCGCCGCCAGCCAGCAGGCCGCCGCCGCAGATCAATCCAGCAGCAGCCTCGACTCCATCCATTCCCTCAGCAATGAAAATCTGGAGGCCATGCGCACCACCGCCGTCGGCATCGAGTCCCTCCGCTCCACAGCCCTCGCCCTGGAGCAGCAGATCGACCGCTTCCGCATCCAGAACGGCAGCACCTCGGCCTCTCAGCCCCGCTCCGCCCAGATGCTGCAAATGCCATCCGCCGCGCGTCCCGCCGACAAACCCAACTGGCTCCCGGCGTCGAGTTGAGGAACCTTCCCGCCCTGTCCTTCTGAGCCCGATGGGGATCAACTCGCCCATGCCATTCCCGCTTCCCCCGCAGCCGCGCGCCCCGCGTCGTGCCACGGAGACGCCGGTTGCGAACAGCAGCTTGAAACACGAATGCCCACGTCTCGCTTTCAGACGTGGGCACAAAACAAGCTCCAGGAACTCTCTATGCCGCCGTCCCATGGCACTTCTTGAACTTCTTCCCCGACCCGCATGGGCAAGGATCATTCCGCCCCACCTTGTCCCCGCTGCGCCGCTGCTCCACCGCCGCAGCCTCTGCGGACGAGCTCGCCATCCTCGCATTCTCCAGCTCGCGCGTCTTCTTGCGTTCGAACTCCCTCTCCAGCTCGTCGATCGTGGTCGAGGGCGAGCGCGTCGGCACCGGAATCGCCTGCCGATCCGCCGCAGGCGCAGGCGAGGACTCCCCATTCGCGCTCAGCGTGATCTGCGGCACAGGTCGCGGCGCAGGAAGAGCGCTGTCCACCACCTGTCCATCCGGCCCGATGATCTGCATCAGGAAAAGGAACCGCACCGTGTCCTGCTGGAACCTCTGCATCATCTCTTCGAACATGTCGAAGGACTCGCGCTTGTACTCCACCAGCGGATCCTGCTGCCCGTAGCCGCGCAGCCCGATTCCCTCCTTCAGGTGGTCCATCGAAAGCAAATGGTCCTTCCACAGGCCATCCAGAACGCTCAGCATCACCATCCGCTCGTGGTACCGCAAAGCCGCCGGCCCCAGGATGGTCTCCTTCACCTCGTACCGCTCCTTCAGCTTGTCGAACAGTTGCTCCCCTAGCTCATGCCGGTTCAGCGTCGCCGCATCCAGCCCGGCCGACTTCATCTCCAGACCGAACTGACCCAGCACCGCCTCCTGCAAACCAGCAACGTCCCACTGGTCCGGATGCACGTTCGTCGGAGCGTGCTTGTCCAGCATGGTGCTGATGATGCCCGCAACGTAGTCGTCGAGGATCAGCTCCTTCTGGTCCAGCCCATCCTCTCCCGGCGTCCCATCCTGCTTCTTCAGCGCCAGCAACTGCCGCCGCAAACCATACACGGCCTCGCGCTGCTTGTTCATCACGTCGTCGTACTCAAGCACATGCTTGCGCGACTCGAAGTTCTGCGACTCCACAGCCTTCTGCGCCGCCTCGATGCGCCGCGAAATCATCTTGCTCTCGATGGGAACGCCTTCTTCCATCCCCAGCCGCTGCAGCAGCGTCGAAACCCACTCCCGCGCGAAGATGCGCATCAGGTCGTCTTCGAGCGAGAGGTAGAAGCGCGAAGCACCCGGATCTCCCTGGCGTCCAGCGCGTCCGCGCAACTGGTTGTCCACGCGCCGCGACTCGTGCCTCTCCGTTCCCAGAATGTGCAGACCGCCGGCCTCGATCACGGCCGCGTGCTCCTTCTCCGCCTGCACCGCATGCACCGCATACGCCTTGTCCCACGTCTCCTGCGGCGTCTCGAACTCCTGGCTCTGGTAGTAGAAGCGCACCATGCCCGGCCCCGCCGTCGGCGAAATAGCTCCCTCCGCCGCGCTCACCGCGCGCGCCTGCGCCTTCTTCACCAGATCCTGCTTGGCCATGAAGTCCGCATTGCCGCCCAGCAGAATGTCC
>JAJZHR010000374.1 GCA_021810815.1 Acidobacteriota bacterium
GGCCGCATCGCGGCAACCTCTACCTCGCCGGGATGATGGTCGCGTTCCTGATCGCGGCGCACATGGCCCTGAGCACGTTCTCGCCCGTGCTCAGCTCCAAGGAGCTTGCGGACGCTGTTCGCCCTCTGCTGAAGCCGCAGGACATCGTGATGATCAACGGCGAGTACGAGAGCGGATCGACCCTGGGCTTCTACCTTCGGCGCGACGACGTGCGCATCCTGAATGGACGCAGCTCCAACCTCTGGTACGGCTCGTTCTTCCCCGACGCGCCGGCCATCTTCGACGACAACGCGAGCTTCGCGGCCAAATGGAGCCGCCCGCAACGGATCTTCCTGTGGACCGAGCCAGACCACGTCCCCGCCAGCGCCGCGCCAGCATACGTCATCGCAAAAAGCGGCGGCAAGGAGATCCTCAGCAACCAGCGTTAGAGCCGCGCCAGCTTTCCGTTGCGCAGATGGAACCTCTCCCCGCGCCAGATGACAGTATCGTCCGCATAGCTCCAAGCCCACAGCAACAGGGCGAGCAGGTCCCGCAGCGGCAGCAGCCACAGGTCGCGCAGCACCTGCTCATCGCGCAGAATGCCAACGCCAACGATGAGGGCGACCGCGACCCGCGCGAACAGAACCACGCTGAGCAGCGAAAAGCTCCACAGAGCGAAGCCGCTGGCGACGCAATTCAAGATGGCCCAGGGAAGTCCGAACGTAAACAGAAGTCCCAGATAGCCCAGCTTGCGGGAGTCGCGCGTGGAGCGGGCCCAGCGGAGCTGATGCTCCCAGAAGCCGCGCAACGAATACGCAGGAATCGAGGTGGCGACCACTTCCCTGCTGAGCACCACCTCATAGCCCTCGGCTGCGATGCGCGCGCCCAGCTCGTAATCGTCCGCCAGATAATCCGCAAGCGGCTCAAGGCCGCCAATCGCGCTCAGCGCCTCGTGCGTGAAAGCAAGCGTGGAGCCGAGGCCGAACCGTATGCCGCCCTCGATCTTCCGCGCCGTGAGCACTCCAGGAAGGAAATCCGTGGAGATGCCAAGCGCCTCCATCTTTGACCAGATGCTCACTCGCGAGCCTGCTGCGGAGCCGCTGGCTGCGCCGGTATGTCCAATGTAGGGGGCGGTGACCAGTCCCACCTTGCGCCCGCTTGCCGATGCTCTGAAGCCGGCCATGATGTTCGCAAGGTAATGCGGGGAGACCAGGATGTCGCTGTCGTTGACGATGAGATGGCGGTGCGTGGCATGCGGCAGCATCTGGGCCAGATTGCTGACCTTGCCGCTCGCGCCAAGCCGGAGCGGACACTCGACGACGCGAATCTTTACCTGCGGAAAATCCTGCTGTAGTTGATGGACCGCTGCGACGGCGGGGTCCTGCAAGCTGCCGACGCCGAAGATGATTTCGTATTCCCCTGAATAGCTCTGGATGCAGTGGCTGACCAGGCCCGCGTAGATGCCGGGGTCGAGACCTTTCATCGGCTTCAGGATGCTAACGCCCGGCGGCGCTTCTTCTGACTGGATCTTTCCCGAACGCTCAAAAGACCGGGCGCTCCACAAGGCCATCAGGTAGTAAGCCAGCCCGCAGACAGCGAGCAGCGTTGTCACATCTTCGATTCCTCTGGCCACCGCATCCATGCCTTCAGTCTATGGCACCCGAAAGCCGAGCGGTTCCACGAAACCTCATTCGTAGCGCAGCGCATCGATCGGGTTCAGGTTGGCGGCCTTCCACGCCGGATAGATTCCGAACACAAGACCGATGGCGCACGAAACGGCAAACGCGGCGGTGACCCACAGGGCGGAGAGGTATGCGGGGAGGAAGCTGAAGAGAGCGTGGACCAGCAGCGTCAGCGACGCTCCAAGGAGGATGCCGATCAGGCCGCCAACGGCGCAGAGCGTGATCGCCTCCAGGGTGAACTGGAGCAGGATGGTGCGCTTGGTCGCGCCGATGGCCTTGCGCACGCCGATCTCGCGCGTCCTCTCTGTGACCGAGACCAGCATGATGTTCATCACGCCAACGCCGCCCACCAGCAGGCCCACAGCCGAGAGGGAGAACATGAGCAGAAAGAGGCCGCCCGTGATCTCGTTCCAGAGGCGCGTGATGGAGTCCGACCCGAAGATTTCGAAGTTGTCCGCCGCCTCGTTGCGCACCTTGCGGCGGCGGCGCAGCAGCTCGCGCAGCTCGTCGACCACGGCCGCCTTGTTCTTCTGGTCGTCGAACTTGACGCTGATCCAGTAGTCCAGCACCTCGGGATGGATCTTGTGGAAGGTGGTGATGGGGAAATAGGCCTGGTTGTCCTGCGGATTCTTGCCTCCGCCAAACGCCGACTTCATCTTGTCCATCACGCCGACGACGGTGAAGATCATGCCGCCGACGTTCACATCCTTGCCGATGGGGCTCTCGTGCGGAAACAGGTCCGCCGCAGTGTCGTGGCCGAGCACCGTGACGTTGGCGCTGCGCTGCTCGTCGGAATCGTTGAAGAAGCGTCCGGCGGTGAGCTCATAGTCGTACACCTGCTGCGACGAGGGTGTATCGCCCTCCAGACCTACGCTCTGCACGTTCTTGTTGCCGTACCTCACCGTGGACATGCCGGAGTTGAACTGGTAGCTGGTGTACTGCAGCGAAGGAGACACGGCCACAACGTGCGGCAGACCGTTCATGGCCATCGCATCGTCATAGGTGAGCTGCTTGCGGCTCAGCATCTCCGTCGTGGGACGGGTTCCAATCACCGGAAAGCGGAAGACCCAGATGACATTGGTTCCGAGGGACTCCACCATGGTGGAGATGTTCGCGTTGAGGCCATTGATGACCGACGAGATCAGGATCACGGTCGTCACGCCGATGACGATGCCGAGGATGGTGAGGCTGGAGCGCATTTTGTTGGCGCGCAGCGTGTCCAGCGCCATCTTCACAGTCTCTTTGGAGTCGCGCAGCTTCATAGCCAGAACCTCAGAAAATTCACTCTGCCCGCAGGGCGACAATGGGGTCGAGCATGGCCGCCTTGCGCGCCGGGTACACGCCGAAAAACAGGCCCACCGCCGCCGCCACCACCAGGCCCAGAAGCACGCTCCACAGGGCGATGTCCGAGGGGAAGCCCAGCAGCACCGTCACGACCTCGGCCACACCGACCCCGAGCAGCACGCCCAGCACGCCTCCGCCCAGCGACAGCGTCGCCGACTCCATCAGGAACTGGCGCAGAATGTCTGACTGGCGCGCTCCGAGCGCTTTCCTCACGCCAATCTCGCGCGTCCGCTCGGTCACGCTGACCAGCATGATGTTCATGATGACGATGCCGCCGACGACCAGAGAGATGGCCGCCATGGCAAGCGCCACCGCTCCGAAGCTGTTGGTGATGGTCTGGAAGAATCCTGCGAAGGTGGAGCTGATGTCCAGATTGAACGAGTCGGGCTGGCCTGGAGCGTCATGCCGCCGCGCCCGCATCAGGCTGCGCACCTCGTCGGTGGCCATGTCCAGCGCCTCTCCCCCGGCCCCTGCC
>JAJZHR010000375.1 GCA_021810815.1 Acidobacteriota bacterium
TCCGATCTGGCCGCTCTACTTCATCAGCACTACTTGTTGAACGCGGCGATGGCCGATGCTTCGTCGTCCTTGATATCGAAGACGGTGTAGAGCTTGGTGATCTGCAGCAGGTCGTGGACCTTCTTGGTCAGGTTCAGCAGCTTCAGCTCGCCGCCCTGGTTGCGAACCGTGGTGAACGCGCTCACCAGCTCGCCGATGCCGGAGCTGTCGATGTAGTTGATGTCCGCCAGGTTCAGCAGAATGTTCTTGTTGCCCTTCGCAAGGAGGTCGCGAACGATGTCGCGCAACTGGACGCTGCCCTCGCCGAGTGTGATGCGACCGCTCAGGTCGAGAATCGTGACGCCGTCCACTTGGCGGGTACTGGATTTCATGCTCACGGTACGTTCTCCTTATTGGCCCGGCTCTGCGGGCGTTCTGTGTTTGATGAGTGTCAATTCCGTGCCGGGATGCAACTGCCGGAAGTGTACCTCATCCATGAAAGCTTTGATAAGAAAGATGCCCCGGCCCGATCCGCGCAATATGTTTTCCGGAGCCAGCGGGTCGGGAATCGCGTCTGGATCCAGACCCTGCCCCTGGTCGATGATGCGAATCACCAGCGCATCTCCGCTGGTCTCGAACGAAGCGGAGATTTTCTTCACCGGATCATAGCTGTTGCCGTGCAGAACTGCGTTCACCGCAGCCTCGCGCACAGCCATCACAATGTTGGGAATCTCGTCCTCAGTGAAGCCCGCCTTCAGGGCGAATTGCCCCGCAGCGTCTTCCACCGTGGCGACCGCATCGAGCGTCGAGTCCAGCGTGAAACTCACACGGCTTGTTGTGGAATCGGCCAATTACCGTCCTTGAACCGCGCAGAATGCAAACCTGGCATCCGGGGAAATACCGCTGTCAGCCGCCCCTTCGACCTTAGCTTGTGTGACCCACTTTGAAACGTGGCACGCAATGGCAGTTTGCTTGCCGGGAAGGCGGAATGTCAAGAGGATCGCGGTTGCCTGTTGCATGCCACGCCGAATGCTCCCCTTGTTGGCTGTGCTCAAATCACCTCTCAGGTCCGCCGTTGGCTGGTTGCAGGCCCATCACGCCCGGCTGGCGCGGCGCAAGAGTTCGGTACGATGCCCCCTGGGGCTCGCTTTTGAGATTTTCGATTCCACAGCCGCCGATCTGGGCTGCCATCAACTGAAATTGGGCTGCCATTGGCCGAAATATTGTTCGCGCTTCCTCTCATCCATCCTCAGCGGGTATGCTGGCCTTGTGGCTTATTTGGATGGCCCGGCACAGCCCCCAGGACAGCGCAGAGCACTCCTGGTCGGCTGACACGGAGATCCGCTGCCTTCTGCATCGAAGAACTGCCCGCATAAAGAGACGAGATGAGCAAGCACCCTATCCAAAGGACGAGCATGTCCGCCCTGCTTGGCACGCCTGTGACCGACGCAAAGGGTGTGCGGCGGGGTCGTGTGCGCGAGCTTGCCATCGCTCCGGCGGAGAGCTCGTCCTTCATTGCCTGCATTGTCTATGGCACCAGGCGCAAGGCCAAGTCCGTGCCCGTGCGCGATCTTCAGTTGACCGCTGCCGGTACGCTGCAATTGACCTCTGGCGCAGCCCCGAGCAATCTCTGCGGAGAAGAACACTATCTCTTCCTGGAGCGCGACCTGCTCGATCAGCAGATCGTCGACGTCCACGGACGCAAAGTCGTCCGCGTGAACGACATCGGCCTGGAGTGGATTGCGGTGGACGCTCCCGAGGACGGCCAGTTCAGCAACGGCGAACTCCGCCTCCGCGTCGATGATGTGGAAGTGGGACTGCGCGGAGTCGT
Source organism: Acidobacteriota bacterium (assembly GCA_021810815.1). Taxonomy (GTDB): domain Bacteria; phylum Acidobacteriota; class Terriglobia; order Terriglobales; family Acidobacteriaceae; genus JAJZHR01. Next base: position 1,811 of record JAJZHR010000375.1, read on the forward strand.
ACGAAGGCTGCTGAAAGGGCTTCCGGCCGCCTCGGTGGAGGCCATCGCGAAGAGGTTAGCCGCCAACACCATTCCATGGGACTTCGTCGATCTCATCGAAGCCGACCCGGCCCGGCGCGTCCGTCTGAAGATTGAGCACGAGCGCCTGTCCCAGATGCACCCCTCTGACATCGCCGACATCCTCGAAGAGCTGTCCCCGGCCGAGAGGGAAGCCGTCTTCAGCAGCCTCGATGAAGAGGTCGCCGCAGAGGCCCTCGAAGAGGTCGAGCCGAAGCTGCAGAGAGCCCTGATCGAGGGGCTGGATTCCGAGCGTGTCGCTGGCATCGTCGAGGAGATGGACCCCGCCGCCGCCGCCGATCTCCTCGCCGAGCTCTCCGAGGAGCGCTCCGAGGCGATTCTGGAAGAGATGGACCCGGAAGAGCGGCTGGAGGTGAAGGAGCTTCTGGAGTTCCCGGAGGACTCCGCCGCAGGCCGCATGACCACCGACTACGTCCGCGTTCCCGTCCAGGGAACTGTGGCCGATGCCGTCCAGGCCCTGCGCGACTTTGAGGGCGATGCGGAGACGGTGACCGAGGTCTACCTCCTGTCGGAGGACGAAGTGCTGCACGGCGTCGTTCCGCTCTCCCGCCTGCTGCTGGCGAAGCCTGAGACCAGAGTGAGCGTGCTGCAAGAGCCGAGATTCCTCAGTTGCAAGCTCAACGCGAAGCTGGATGATGTTGTGGAACTCTTCGACAAATACAACCTGCTTGCCCTTCCCGTGCTGGATCAGGAGAAGAAGCTCGCAGGAGTCGTCCTCGCCGACCAGGTGATCGCCCTCCTCCGGGAGGGCCGATAGAGCATGGCCCCAGCCCCATTGAAACCATCCCCATTGAAACCCAGATTGAAACCCAGTCACTTGAAAATTCTCTATGTTGGCACGCTCACACAGTACGACTCCGCCCTCTATCGCGCCTGGGCGCTGGAGCGGCTCGGCCAGCAGGTCATCCCCTTCGATGTGACCTCCCAGAAGACCGGCAGCCTGCTCGGCAAAATCGAATTCCGCCTTTCTGCCGGCCCCGGCGTCTGGCAGTTCAACCGCGATCTGCTGCGCGCCGCGGAGCAGCATCGCCCGGACGTGATGTGGGGAGACAAGCTGCTCTACATGCAGCCCTCCACCCTGAAGAAGCTCCGCTCCATGGGCATCGCCCTGGTCAACTACACCATCGACAACCCCTTCGGCCCGCGCAAGGACCCCGGCTGGCGCCTGTACATGCAGTGCATTCCGTTCTACGACCTGCACATCGTCCAGCGCGACCAGAACGTGCTCGACTACAAGCAGCGGGGCGCGCGCGACGTCCTCAAAATCCAGACCGCCTACGAGCCCACCCTCCACTTCCCGCCACCTCCCGGATGGAGCGACAAAGACCGCAACCGCGAAGTCTCCTTCATCGGATCTCCCTACGACAAGCGCTCAGAGTTCCTCACCAGCCTATGGCGCAACCATGGCCTGCCGGTCAGCATCTCGGGAGCGGATTGGATGTGGCGGCGAGCTCTGGACGCCGAGACGTTTTCAGCTCTTTACCGCGAGGGCGAGCTGCACCTGGAGAAGTACAGGCAGGGCATCTGGCGATCGAAGATCAATCTCAGCTTCCTCACCCACTCCAACCAGGACGAATTCACGCACA
>JAJZHR010000376.1 GCA_021810815.1 Acidobacteriota bacterium
CCGCTCCCACTAATTGGTTTCCTTGTCGTTGAGCCAATCTCCCGAGGGGAGTTCCAACTCGACCAGGCCGAATTTGGTTCCCGTGCCTTTGGGGTCGATGGCGACGATGTGCTGGTGCTGCTTCGATCCAGCCTTCAATTCGACCTTGGAGCCGTCCACGTCGGTGTTCATTTTCACATTATTGCCGCCATCCTCGTTGCAGGTGAGGCCCTGATGGGTTCTGGTCACCGTGCCGAGGGCCTTCTTGCCCTGGCACTGGAGGACATCGCCGTACTGGCCCATGGCGTTCTCGTAGAAGGCCTGCACCTTGTCCGGAGCGTCGGTGGTTTCGTAGCTCATCGCGTTGACGCGCAGGTGGAAGTTGCCGAAGGACATGTTCACATCGGCGGCGTTGCTGTCATCGCTGCCGGTATTCTTCTTCTCGGGAACTGCGCCGGGGTAGATGGGGAGGCCGATGTTGGCGGCGACGACGCTCTGGTTGGTCTTCACGTGCAGGCCGCCAAGCGGAGTCCCTATCTTCACATCCTCGTTGCCGTTGGCGCCCTTTTTCTCCACCACGCAGCCGGTGGCCAGCAAGGACAAGAGAGCGCCTGTCGCTAGCAGCGCCGCATATCTGAATCCAGCATGAAGTCCCATGACCACTCCTTTTCAGGTCTTGCCAGAAAGGATATACGCGGGCCCGGGCTGGGTGGTTCCGCTGGTGAGCGGGGAAAGGGGACAGGGAACAGGGATCAGGGAGCAGGGAACAGTTTTTAGTGTGCGGCACGGGATTTTGGCGCTGCTGGTCGAGGTGTTGATTTTGGAAATTCTGTTCCCATGTCTCAGAAGCGAGACATGGGGCACCCACGTTTGTGGCTCCCGCGAAGAGCGGGTGCTGTGGGAGGGAGAAGCGGATTCCTTCGCTTCGCTGCGGAATGACAGCCAGAAGAGCGGGCAACAGCAAGAGCAAGAGCAACAGCAACAGAAGAAGCAACAGAAGAAGCAGATTTCTCCGCTTCGCTGAGGCTATTCAGTCGCGGAGGTTGAGGCTGATGAACTCGGTATCGTGCATGGTGGAGGCGGGTTTGCCGTGCGAGATTCTCCAAAGAGCGCGGCCGCCGCCGAGGAAGAGGCCGAGCAGGAGGGCCGCCAATCCCAGGATGCCGACCAGGGCGAAGATCGCCAGGTAGAGTCGGGCTGCGCGATAGGCGTCGCTCATGTAGCCCTTGGTCTGGTTCCAGGTGACTGCGCCCTGATAGTGGACGCTGGCGGCGAGCCGCTGTGCCTCCTCCGGCGAAAAGCTGCCGGAGGCGATGGCGACCATGGTGCCGCTGCGGTTGGCGGCGAATGCGGCGGAGGAGACGGCGTGGGAGGGCGCAGAGGCGGCGGCAGCGGCTGCGCCTTGCGCGCTGAGGATGTCGCGCAGGCGGTTGGCGGCGAGCTGCATGGTGGGGCAGTCCAGGACGGTGAGCGTTCCTTTGCCGTGGGGGGTGGCGTACTGGGCTGTGATCGCTTCCGATCCCATGTCGAAGCCGATGAGATTGACGGGCAGGACGCCGCCGGACGCGGCGTATGCGGCTGGCCCCAGGGCGTATTTCTCGCTGCCTTTCTGCAAGCCCTCGGCAGGGAGGTAGGCAGCGAGCGGAGGCAGGATGGCAGCGGGGCCGGAGACCTTTGGCAGGACGGCGGAGAGCGGCTGCAACTGGCTGGCCATGTGCGGCTCAGGGCGGGCGAACTGAGCGTACACCAGGACGGCACCCTGCCAGAAGAGCAGATGGTTGCCTGCGGCGGCCGCGTCTGCGCCGAGATTCTGCTTCTGCATCTCTGGCTGGCGGTAGAAGGTGAATGCGCCGTAGGCACCGGTGGCGTCAGGGAACTGGTCGGCGCGGATGGCGAGGGTGTCGCCGGCGGGATCGGTGTAGGTAGCTGCGGAGAACCTCTGCAGGCCGTACTCGGCGAGGGCTGCCGCGTTGGCGGGGTCGGCGGCTTTTGCGTCGGAACTCTCTGCGGGCCTGCCAGTGGCATGCCATTCGCCAAAGGCGGCGGGCAACAGGGGTGCAGGCAGCGGCGGCGCAGGCTTCTTCGGTGCGGAATGAGCAGGGGCGCAGAAGGCGGCGAAGGCAAGCAGCAATACTGACTGGAGGGCCGGACGGGATGCGGTAAAGCGCGGCATGACGGTTGTCCTGCTGAAGAGACTAACATTTTGCGCCTATGATTCCAGCATTTGAAGCACCCGGCGGCTCAAGGAGCATTGATTCCAGGAGGCTTACGGCATGGATGAAGCCGCGCCGTCAGTGAGCCAATCCCATCCATGCCGCAAAGGCAACGACGCGGCATGGATGGGCACCCGGTTTCCGTGCCAGTTCTGTATCACCCGGCACCCGGTTCTGTGTCAACCGTTGAAGGCCGAATCCATCATTGAGGGACGTGAAGCGCATTCAGGGACTTGAAGCGATAGGTTCCGGAGTCGACCAGGTACACCAGTGCTTGCCCGTCTCGCCGGAGGAGGGTCACACCCTTTGCTTTCGCGGCGGGGACTGATTCTTCCATTACAACTGCGGAGCTGGTGGATGGAACGTACACGGTGGCTCTTGCTCCTGCTGGCACGGTTACATCGAGGGTGGTTTCGGTTGCGTTGCGTCTCCATTGGCTCTCGATCTCGCCCAGCTTCGAGCGATAGCGGCAGCGCACCCAGTCCACGCCAGCGAGCACTCCGGGGCGAATGGTGATGCGTTCGTCGGGGTTTGCGCGCGACAGATCGACGTCGATGCCGCCGAGGCCGCGATAGAACCACTCCTCCGCTCCGCCGAGCATGAAGTGGTCCTGGCTGCTCTTAGGGTTCGCGTCCCACGCCTCGGTCAAGGCGGTTGCGCCAGCGGCGAGCTGAGCGCCGTAGCCTGGGGGGTCCTGGCGCAGCATCATGGACAGCACCACGTCGTTGCGGCCGGCCTGCATCAGAGCGCGCAGAAGGTACGGGTAGCCGATCTCTCCGGTCGTCAGATGGTCGTTGTGCGCGTGGATGTCCTGGACGACATGCTCCAGCACGGCAGCCTTCCTGTCCTCGGGCACTAATCCGAGCGCCAGCGGCATGGCGTTGGCGGTCTGGCTTCCCCGGTCGTAGAAGCCAGACTTCTCATTCCAGAAGCGCGCGTTGAATGCGGCTTTCTCCTTCTGGGCGAGAGCGTCATAGCTGGCGGCATCCTGGGGATGTCCGAGCAGGGTTGCGATCTGCCGCATGGCGGCGGCATCTTCGTAGAGCATGAGCGTGGCGGTGACTCCGAGCGTGGTCTGCTTGCCGAGTCCCGGGCCTCCCGGGCCGATGTCGTACCAGTCGCCGAGGCCATAGGCGACGATTCCGTCGTGGGCCCTGGTTTGGAGGTATGCGATGTAGAGCTGCATCACGGGATAGCTTGCGGCCAGATCGGCGGCGTCGCCGTAGAAGCGGTAGGCGTCCCAGGGGGCGAGGATGGAGGCC
>JAJZHR010000377.1 GCA_021810815.1 Acidobacteriota bacterium
GATGCCGATGACGTCGACCTCGGCGAGCTGCGGGTAGAGGTGCTCGCGGAGGCGGTCGGTGGTGGCGACGGTGACGGCCTCGTGGGTCTGCGCGCTGTGGCTGGCGATGGCGGTGCGGTGGTAACGAAGGTCGATGTCCGGCTTGTAGCAGGCGACGCGCTGGCGGGCGATGCGTGCACGCTTGAGGCGGCGGATCAGCTCTTCGGATTTGCCGGAGAACATGGGGCCGGTGACGACCTCCAGAACGCCAGGATGCGGGAGGCCGGGGAGTGGGGCTGGGGAGTGGGACATGGTTGCCTCATCGTAATCAAGCGGGCACGGTGGATAAGTGGGCGTATGCTGGTGGAGCAAGATTACGGAAGACTTCCATGGAGGGTTTGGGATGCGAGCAGGGATTGCAGTGGTTTGCGGCATGGCAGCGGCGATGATGTTCAACGCGGGGATGATGGATGGCGCGTCGATGAAGGCGCAGGAAGCAGCAGCACCCATGGCGGCACCGGCGGCGACGCCGAAGGAGGTCAAGGTCGACCTGAAGAGCAGCACGGGAGCCGACGCGGGCACCGTCACCTTCAAGACCGTGAAGAAGGGTGTGAAGGTGACGATCCACCTGCAGGACATGGCCTTCGGGCCGCATGGCGTGCACATCCACCAGAACGCGGTGTGCGATGCGCCGGACTTCAAGACCGCGGGCGGGCACTTCAACCCCGATGGCAAGCACCACGGCTACATGAACATGACCGGCCACCACAACGGCGACATGCCCAGCAATGTGATGGTGGGCGAGGACCACAAGGGCGAGGCCAGCTTTGTGCTGACGTCGATCTCGCTGGACCGGAACGCGACGGACTCGCTGATGCTGAACGGGGGAACCAGCGTGGTGGTACATGAACATGCCGACGACGAAAAGACCGATCCGGCAGGCAACGCAGGGAATCGCGTGGCGTGCGGAGTGGTGAAGTATTAGGGGATAGGGAGTCGGGGTTGGGGAATAGAGGGGCGGCCAGGGGCCTGATATGGGCTGAACAGCCTGTACTGTATAGTCAGGTGAGCCTTGAAGGGCTGCAGCCCCATACTCCCCACCCCCTATTCCCTGCTTTCACGGAACTGTTACGGGGGGCGTTGCGTATGGAACAACATGGCGACGGCAGCAGTTTCGGCGATGTTGCGGCGGGAGACAGGGACGGGCTGGCGGAGTGCGCCGCGTTCGGTGGCTCCGGCAGGCGACAAGGCGAGGGCCCGGAGGCAGGTAGCCGAACCGGAGCGCACGTCCCCACAGGAGGTTCGACCCGTTATGTCGAGGTCGTACCAGTATTTAGAGCCGGGATCACTGGAGCCGCGCAAGGGCGGCGGATCGCTGGATGTGCAGATGGCGGGTCAGGCGGTGAGTCCGGAGCGGGCGGCGGCGATAGCCGAGCAGCGCGAGCTGGCCGAACTGGCCGCGCGGTGCCTGGCGGGCGACGCGCAGGCGTGGGAGAAGCTGGCCCGGACGCAGCATCGGCGCATCTATGGAATCTGCTACCGGTTTACGGGGTCGCAGTCGGACGCCGAAGACCTGACGCAAGAGGCGTTTTTGAAGATGTACCGCAACCTGGGCAGCTTCGACCCGGCCAAGGGCGGCTTTACGACGTGGCTGACGACGCTGACCCGGAACCTGCTGGTGGACAACTACCGGCGCTCGCGGATGGAGCGGGCGAGCGATTCGCTGGACGAGACCTACGACGGCGAAGACGACGGGATGACCCGCGGCGACCGGCTGGCCGATGGCGGCAAGTCGCAGGAGCAGCTGGTCAGTGGAATGCAACTGCGAGCGCAGATTCAAGAGGCGCTGAAGCAGGTGTCCCCGGAGCTGCGCGAGGCGGTGATTTTGCGCGACCTGGAAGACATGGACTACAAAGATATCGCTGACGTTCTCGGCGTCCCGCAGGGCACGGTGAAGAGCCGCATCAGCCGCGGACGCGCAGAACTGGCAAGGCTTTTGAAACGTATAGAAGGGCAGGTGATGTGAGGTGGCAGACATGACCCAATTCGATGACATGTTCGACAGGAGCAAGGACGCGCCAGCGAGCTGCGTGCTGTGCGAGACGATGCTGCCGGAGGCGGTGGACGGTGCGTTGACGCCGGAAGAGCAGCGCGCGTTCGACGCCCACGTTGCCGGCTGCACGCACTGCGCGCAGGAGCTGGCCGAGGCGCAGCGCGGCGCGGCGTGGCTCTCCATGCTGAAGACCAAGGCGCCCGAGCCGCCGGTCGGCCTGCTGGAACGGATTCTGGCCGAAACGTCGGGGACGGTGGTTGCGACCGCGGCGATGGCCGAGCCGGTATGGAGCGTTCCCGAGACGCCCAAGACGCAGGGCGGATGGAGCCGGCGGTGGGCGGAGACGCGCATGAAGCTGAGCGAGGCGTTCTCGTTCAGCAACGCGCAGATGCTGCTGCAGCCCCGGCTGGCGATGACGGCGGCGATGGCATTCTTCTCGCTGGCGCTGACGCTGAACCTGATGGGCGTGCACGTGAGTGACCTGCACGCCTCCAGCTTTACGCCGAGCGGCATACGGCGCAACCTGGCCGATGCGGGCGCAAGCGCGACACGGCAGATTGTGAACATGCGCGTGGTGTACCAGATGGAGTCTCGCGTGGACGAGCTGCGCGGGAACGGACAGCAGTAGCGAAGCACCCACGATGGATGGATGGCTGGACCAGCCGCTGGTAGAAGCCTGCAGTGCTAAGCACCCTGGGATGGAAGGAAGGCGCGTACGATGAGCGACGAGACGAACGACACAACGAACTACGGCAACACGGCCCCCGGCGAGAGCGGGGCAACGGCCGGCACGGCAGAGCGGGTGGGCTTCTGCCAGGACTGCGGCACTCCGCTGACGCGGGAGACAGCGAGGCCGGTCGGCGCGGGCGTCTTCTGCGAGCCATGCCTCGCGGCGCGCGTGGGCACAACGGCGACGGGCAGCTCGCAGGCTGGTTACACGACCGTTCCTCCGGTTGCAGGCGGGCCAGTGCCGGCGAGCAGCGTGCCGCACCCGGTGCTGGCAGGCTTTCTGGGGCTGATCCCCGGCGTGGGCGCGATGTACAACGGGCAGTATGCGAAAGGAATCGCGCACCTGGTGATCTTTGTCGTCCTGACCTCGCTGGCTGACCATGCGGATATGTTTGGAGTCATCGTCGCGGGCTGGGTCTTCTACCAGGTCTTCGACGCGTATCACACGGCCAAGGCACAGCTGGAAGGCCGGCCGCTGCCGAATCCTTTCGGTCTGAACGATATCGGCGAGCGCATGGGTTTTGGCCGGCCGGCAGGTACTGCTCCCGCTGCAGGCGCGGGAACGCCGACAGGCAACACCACTGCCAGCTACAGCGCGCCGGGCAGCACGAGCTATGGGACAGCGTACTCGCAGCCGTACACGCCGCCGTATGTGCCGCCCTATGTGCCTCCGACAAGC
>JAJZHR010000018.1 GCA_021810815.1 Acidobacteriota bacterium
CGGCTCGACACTACCCTCAAAGGGTTCCATTACGTCGCCTTTGCCTGCCTCATGATCGCCAACATGTTCAAACAACTCGCATGAACTTCATAACAGCCTCTAGCGGATTGTCGCTGCGGTTTAGGAGCTACGTCCTGGAGGAATAGGAATGAATAGGAAGCACGCGCTGGCACTTATCACTGTGGCCGCTTGCTGCGCAACGAGTTCCATCGCGAGTCACGCGGGTTCGAAGGGCGCTGAGGCATCGGCGGCGGCTTGCGGACCTATCAAAGCGACGTTCGATGTTGACTTGAAGAGCGATACCAGCAGACTTACGCCAGCGAACAACAATGCCGTCGTATACGTTATCCAAGACACCTCGCAGGGCTTTTCGTCCCTCACTGCGCCAATACTGACAACACGGATTGGTTTAGACGGTGAATGGGTTGGGGCAAACAGGCGGCAATCGCATTACGGGTGGGTGGTGAGTCCTGGTGTGCATCACCTTTGCGTGAGCAGTCAATGGAGCGGCTTGTATTCCCCAAGGTCGACGAGTCTTTATCGGCTGGATACGCAGCCGGGGACTACCTATTACTTCCGTGTTCGCGTTCCATTGGTCTACCCCGGGCCGAACCTTTTCATACTTGACTTGCAGCAGGTGGATCAGGATGAGGGCGAATTTCTGCTCGAAACCACGAAGCAAAGCGTGCCTCGCCCCAAAGAAAGCAAATAGCTTTGTGCCGAAGGAGCGCACCTTATGAAATCCCCCATCCGATTTGCCGCCATACTCGCCTGCTGCGGCGGGCTGGTGTTCTGCGGGTGCGGCGCCCCGTCCGGATCATCAAGGAGTCCCTCGCCGCTGCTGATCACGGTGCAGCCTTCCGATGAGACTGTGCCCCTGACGCAGTCGGCGTCCTTCACGGTCACAGTTGTTGGCGTGGGAACGATTTCCTACCAGTGGAGTGAGAACGGGCAGGATATTCCTGGCACCAATAGCGCCACCTACACGACACCGCCAGTCGAAGCGGTGAATAGTGGAGATGTCTTTCGTGTGGCAGTCAGCGATGCGTCACAGTCCGAGACGAGCCTTCCCGCGATCCTGACTGTAGGACCACGCTCGCCGAAGAGTGGAGATCTGCGGTTTCAGCAAGTGGGCTCGCCGACCGAAAGCAACCAGGGAACCGACGGGCACACACTTACTTTTCCAGACATGTTCTCAGACTCTGCGCAGGATGCCACCGAGTCCCCGCTGTCCGTCGGATCGGCAAGCTGCTATCCAGGCATTCCCCATGACTGCGGATGGAGCATTTTCACCAACCCGCTGCCGTCCGGCCAGACGGGGCTTACCGCGTACTTTCGGGGTGGGGATTATCCGCAGCTTTTATCTGATATAGGGTCGATTTCCACATCGAGTACGGTAGTCACATCGCTGGACTTACAGCCTGCCAACTCTGCCTATGCCGCTGCCTGGATGCAGTCGGTATCCGCGAGCGGCTTTGACCTCAAGATCGAAACAGTTCTCCCCGCCGGAATCCAAACTGCGGTTGCAACTGATGCAGCGAAGGGTCGTGTGGTCACTGCTGTTTCGTTCGACGCCAAGGGAGGCGCGATGCTGCTTTCCTACGGGTGGCAGGGCGATACCAGCATTTACGACACTGAGGCGGTGCTAACCGCCCCGGATAACTTTGAGGCAGACGCAGAGAGCCTAGCTGGCCAAGGTTACATCATCACTGCGTGCGGTGGTGACTCCGTCAATGGCTTCGTGCTTGTTGGAACCAAGGTGCATGGCGACACCATGCCGCGACCGATCAAGATCCGTGATCAAACCTCGCCGCCGGCAGCACAGGGAGAGATGTCTGGCTATGCTCCGGTGGGCTGGATCGAATGGCTCTCCCCGTCGAGCACTATGGCGTTCGCTCTTATCTACGAACAGTAGCGGCTATCAGATCCAACCTCGATAGAAGAACCAGCACATGGAAGAGGGAGGGAAATGGTGCGCCCGAGAAGATTCGAACTTCTGACCTACAGCTTCGGAGGCTGCCGCTCTATCCAGCTGAGCTACGGGCGCATCGCATAATGCAAGGATACTACGATCCAGGGGCGTATTGCGCCTGGATCTGCGCTGGCCGGGCCAGGCAGGTCTTTGACATGCGGGGCCGGAAGAGCGACCATGACTCAACAAACGCTTCCAAATGGCGCAAGGAGCTTACCGATGCAGATGGCCACAGTACGAGGGATGGCAGGGGCAGCACGCCGGGCCTGGATTTCGGCCTCGATTTGTTTGATCGCAGTTGGATTGCTGGCGACGGCAGGCGCTCAGGCGCAGATGTCTGGCATGGGCGGCATGTCCGCGCCTGCTGGCGAGGCTATGCAGAGCCCGCCTGCCAAGGCCAGCATCATGCTCGATGGGAAAAGCATCGCCATCGCCTATGGCGCTCCCTCCGTGCGCGGCCGCAAGATCATGGGCGGACTGGTGCCCTACGGAGAGGTATGGCGCACCGGCGCAAATTCGGCGACCGCGCTGACTACGGCTACCGACCTGATGATTGGCACGCTCCACGTTCCGGCAGGGAAGTACACGCTGTACACGCTGCCCTCGGACGGCACCTGGAAGCTGATCGTGAGCAAGCAGACGGGCCAGTGGGGGACCGAATATCACCAGGCGCAGGATCTTGGCCGCATCGATATGCAGAAAGAGACGATGGTCTCGCCGCAGGAAGTGATGACCATCGGCTTCGAGAACACCAGCGGCGCGAAGACGCAGCTCCACATCAAGTGGGAGAAGACAGACGTTTGGGTCCCGGTTGTCGCGAAGTAGCAGCGCAAGTTCCATTCCGAGAGGCAATTCGATGAAGATGCGGTTGCTCGCCCTGGCTGGCGTTCTTTGCCTCGTTGCACCTCTGCGTCCGCTGGCCCAGCAAGCTGCTGCCGCGCCGGATAGCTACGTCGAATCGCACTATACCAAGTACGAGTACCGCATTCCGATGCGCGATGGCGTGCGGCTCTTCACTTCTGTGTACGTGCCCAAGGACAGTGCGTTTCCGCAGTCTGAAGTCCCAGCGGCACAACCCGATGCGAAGGTCGGTCGCTGGCCCATCCTGATGGATCGCACGCCGTACAGCGTCGCTCCTTATGGCGAGGACCAGTACAAGAAGCACCTCGGCCCCTCCGACGAGTTTGAGAAGTCCGGCTACATCTTCGTCTATCAGGACGTCCGCGGCCGCTACATGAGCGAAGGCAAGTTCGTGGAGATGACGCCGAGCATCGACCACAAGAAATCCATCCACGACGTAGACGAGAGTTCTGACACCTATGACACCATCGAGTTCCTGCTGAAGCACGTCGCCGGGAACAACGGCAAAGTAGGAATCTGGGGCATCTCCTACCCCGGCTTCTACACCTCCGCCAGCATCATCGACTCGCATCCCGCCATCAAGGCCGCGTCTCCGCAGGCTCCCATGACCAACCTCTTCCTTGGCGCCGACGACAGCTACCATGGCGGAGCGTTCATGCTTGCGGCGAACTTCGGCTTCTACCCCTGGTTCTGGCAATTCTCTCAGCCCGGCACCACCGAGCCAGCAGCCGTCCCGTTCTCTTTTGGCACTCCGGACGGATACAAGTTCTACCTGAACGCCGGTCCCACGAAAAATCTTGATACCCGGGCGCTCCAGGGCAAAAGCGTCCTCTTCCACGATCAACTGGTGCATACGACCTATGACGACTACTGGAAGATCCGCAATCTTGCGCCGCACATGCACGGCGTCAAAGCGGCGGTGTTGACCGTCGGCGGCTGGTTCGACGCAGAAGACCTCTCTGGCCCGCTCAAGACCTACAACGCGATCGAGAAGCTGAATCCAGGCATCACGAACACCATCGTCATCGGCCCCTGGGTGCATGGCGGTTGGGCCCGTGGCGACGGCGACCATCTCGGCGACGTCCAGTTCGACGCCAAAACCTCAGAGTTCTTCCGCCAGCAGATCCAGTTCCCCTTCTTCGAGCGCTACCTCAAGGGCGCCGCCGCAGATCCTCTGCCCGAGGCCTACATGTTCGAGACAGGAACCAATGTCTGGCGCAAGTATGCCGCCTGGCCGCCGAAGCAGGCCGTGGCAAAGACCCTCTACTTCCGCGCTGGAGGCAAGCTGAGCTTCGATCCCCCCACCTCCGACGCTGGAGTGGACCAGTACGTCAGCGACCCCGCTCACCCCGTCCCGTTCGTGAACTATACGACCAACGACGTGCCCCAGCGCTACATGGTGGATGACCAGAGGTTCGCCTCCGAGCGTCCGGACGTGTTGACCTACGAGACCGAGCCGCTCACCGAGGACGTGACCATCGCCGGTACCATCTCGCCGAAGCTCCTGATCGCTTCCAGCGGAACCGACTCGGACTTCATCGTCAAGCTGATCGATGTCTATCCGGATGATTCTCCAAACCCCTCCACCGGGGCCCAGGACAAGCATCTCGTCGGAGCCCCTCCCGTGGAGATGGGTGGCTACGAGCAGTTGCTGCGCGGCGAGCCGATGCGCGCCAAGTTCCGCAAGAGCTGGGAGACGCCCGAGCCGCTGGTTCCGAACCAGATGACGCCGCTGGACTTCGTCATGCCCGATCTGGACCACACCTTCCGCGCCAGTCACAGGATCATGGTCCAGGTGCAGAGTTCCTGGTTCCCCCTGATCGACCGCAACCCGCAGATGTTCACCGACATTCCGAACGCGAAGCCCGAGGATTTCAAGACGGCGACCGAGCAAGTGTTCCGCAGCAAGTCCGCAGCGAGTGGTGTTCAGGTGCTGGTGCTGCCGCAGCCATGAGCATGGACGCCATCGCTTCTGACAACTGAAGATCATGCGATCAGATGCTCGTCCTCCACGTGGCTCTGCGGACGGCTCGTCAGCGTGATCGCAGCGGCCAGAATCATTCCCCCGCCCACCCACGCTGCGGGGCCAAGAACATCCCCCAGCAGCAGGACCCCCAGCAGCGACCCCATCATTGGCTCAATATTCAGGAAGACCCCGGCCTGGGACGCTGGAACCTGCGTCAGCCCGTAGTTCCATAGCAGGGTGGTGGTCGCCGTACACAGCACACCGCTTGCCACCAGCGCTATCCAGACTTTGAGGGAGATGTGTGCGATCGGCGGCAGGCCATCTTCCAGCGGCACCCACACGCAGAGCATCAGGAATCCCGCCACCAGCCCATATGTCGTGATGACAATCGCGGAATGGCTCTCCATCAGACGCTTATTCAGCAGTATCCAGACCAGTGCGATGACCAGCGAGAGCACCACGAGCAGGTCGCCGGCGAGCGACGGCCCCGCTCCGGATGCGGACGGTTTGCCGCTCACGACGATCAGCACCGCGCCGCAAGTGGAGCAGCCCAGCGCAATCCACCCGATGGCGTCCATCTTCTCCTTTGCAAAGAGAGTCGCTCCCACCGCAAGCAGCACCGGCATGGTGCCGACCATCAGCGCGGCATGCGATACCGTGGTCCTCGCAAGTCCCTGGAACTGGATGAGAAACTGCAGCGGGACGCCCAGAAACGAGGCGAGCAGAAGCACGCCCCACTCACGCGCATTCAGAGCCGGCGGATGGAGCACCATAATAGGAAGCAGGCCGATGCAGGCGAAAAAAAATCGGTAGAACACCATATGGCCCACTGACATTTCCATCAGGGCGATTTTGCCGAAGTAGAAACCGGTTCCCCAAAGCGTTCCCGCCATGGCGCAGGCTGCGAAGCCGAGAGCGCGGTTTCGGGGCAGGGTGGCTGGGTGTGGGAGCATCTTTTCAGGGTCGCACATCTTCGCCGGTTCGCACATGTCACCGGAGAAGTTGTGCTGCGTCTGACCACTAAAGGAGGACTCTCATCTGCGCGAGGTTTGGCTCTGAAAGGGCGTTTGTGAAAGAGTACACAACAGCGATGATGACTTTGCCTACGGCAGACCGAACTCTTCCCGCCACTGCTCCGCCGATTTCTCTGCTGGGCCGCTCTCGCCGTGTTTTGCTGCTCGCGTGTGCTCTGTCGTTGCCTTTCAGCGGTTTCGCCGCCGCTCCAAAGGTTCGCCCACAGCCCGCCGTGCGCATCCCGCTCGCAAACCTGGGCTACCAGTCGCCGCCGCAGGACCAGCTCCTGATGAACTATTCAACGCTGGCGGTGAACTTCGTGGACGCAGAACACCTCCTGCTCAGCTACAACGCCCGCAGACTGCTGCGCAGGCTTCCCAATGACCCTCCCGACGATGATGACCAGGAGGTGACGGCCCTGTTGCTGACCGTTCCGATCCAGGGCAGTCCCGATGCCGTGAAAACGGTCGCTTGGACGGACTGGCGGCTGCATGACCACTCGCAGTACCTGTGGCCGCTGGGGCATGGCAGGTTCCTGTTGCGGCAGGGGCTTGAACTGCGCCTGCTGGCTCCGATCGAGCACCTGAACACTCAGCAGCCTTTAGCCTCGCGCCTGCTGATGACCATGCCCAATCCCCCGATATCTATTCAGATTTCGCCTGATGAAAAGCTCATGGTCTTGCAGATGGAGAATCGGATAGCGCCCGCTCCGGCCGCTGGGGGAGCCCCCGCTATCCAGGTCGAATCGCCCATAGCGGACAAGACCTATGACATTGAGTTTCTCCATCTGAACGCAGATGCGAAGTCTACCGACGAGTTTGTAGCAACCCTCGGCGGAGAGCAGCACTCCCCTTACCCGCTGGACATCCCCATCACCCAACAGGGGTATCTCGACGCCACACAGTCAGGCCCGGAGAGGTGGAAAATAGCCTTTGGGCCTTCTGTGGCGGGGGCGAAGAGGGAGCCCCTATTCGACTTTCTCTCCACCTGCCGACCTGCGATGGAGTTCATCAGCGGGAACGAGTTTTTGATGGTCGGCTGCCAGAGGGACGTCGGAAGATTCAGCAGGGGGGTCTATACCGTCGATGGGAAGGAGCTGTGGAGATACGACTTCCCCGATCCGGACACTTTCGAAACAGTGAAGCTGGCTGAAGGCGGTTCCAGGTTTGCTCTGGGCAGGATTCTAACTTCGATTCCGCTCTTACCCGGGCAACGGTTCACTCCCGATCTCGCCGTTGCGCAGCAGATCACGGTCTATGAGGCTCGCACCGGTGTGCAGCTTTTCAACATGCAGGCATCGCCCATTCAGGCGGACGGACGCAACTATGACCTGTCGCCAGACGGCCAGCGGCTGGCCGTGGTCGCTGACGGGGAGGTTGAAATCTTCAACATCCCTCCGCCAGCGACCGTATCCAGAGAAAAATAGAAGGGACGGGTTTCTGGGAAGAACGCTGCAGCCGGTTCTCGCTGCGTGAACTCCTGCGCTTCTCTAGACTTCAACTCGCCCGTGCGCATACTTCACACGCGAGGTGGAAGCTGTTCCACCTCGCACTCATGCGCGCTGGTGGCTTACGCAGCCTTGGTCGCGAGTGCTTTGACGCGCGCATTCAAGCGGCTCTTGTAGCGGGAGGCGGTGTTGTCGTGCAGCACACCCTTTTGCACGCTCTTGTCGAGCAGCGAAGCTGTCGCGCGATATTGCGTGGTGGCGGCGGCGTGGTCGCCGGTGGCGATGGCCTCGCGCAACGACCGCAGGGTTCCGCGCAGCTTGCTCTTGTTGGCGCGGTTGATGACGGTCTTCTTCTCTGTCTGACGGGCGCGCTTCAGCGATGAAACATGATTTGCCATGAATTTTCTCTTTGGCCGCGCCTGTTGAGAACAGGGGTCGGCGTAAATTTTTCTACCCTGAAAGGAACTGGGTGGGAATCACAGACTGAAGCGCCATATGGCTGCAACCCTGCAATTTCCAAGACTACTGGAGTTCGGCTGCCGGGTCAACGTTTTTACCTGCACGGAACAGCACGGGACAGTCCTGTCTCCCGAGTCCGGTAACCAATTGCAGCGGGTGCGCGAGGTTGCCAGATTGCCGCTTGACGTGACGGTGGCGAGGGGCTACTCTGTGGCCATTATCAGCGCACAGTTGGTGACTCCCACCAATCCGGCTACGGCGACTTCAGCCCCCCTCCCGCATCTAATTCTCATGCACGCTCCTGTTTTGCCCACGCGTTTTTGCTGTGGGGCAAAGCTCCACGACCAATGTTCGCCACACGTCGTCAATGGAGGCAACGCAACCGCTTGATGAAAAAAGCGCTGGAGATCACGCCCAATATCGAGCCCATGTTCGGGACGCGCGACGAGAACCTTCGTCTGTTGGAAGACAAACTGCATGTTGTCATCGACTTGCGATCCGATGCGCTCCACGTGGAAGGATCGGCGGACAACGTCAACCGTGTCCAGGGTATTTTCGCTGACTTCGAGCATCTTCGGAAGAGCGGAGTGACGCTGCAGAACGGCGAGTTGCATGGCATGTTGAAACTGGTGGCCGCCGACCCCGCCGTGACGCTGCGGAGCCTGGTGGAGAGCGGCAAGCAGCGCTCCGCCGGCGTTAAACGGATGGTGCAGCCGCGTTCGCCAAACCAGCGCAAATACGTCGAAGCCATCGAGCAGTGCGACATGACTTTCGGCATCGGCCCGGCGGGCACTGGAAAGACCTATCTGGCGGTGGCGATGGCCGTCTCTGCCCTGATGGCAAAGAAGGTGAGCCGCATTATTCTGGTGCGTCCAGCGGTGGAGGCGGGTGAGCGGCTGGGCTTTCTGCCTGGAACGCTTCAGGAGAAGGTGGATCCGTATCTGCGGCCGCTCTATGACGCTCTGTATGACCTGCTGGATCAGGAGAAGGTGGACAAGCTGCTGGAGCGCAACGTGATCGAGGTCGCGCCGCTGGCATTCATGCGCGGGCGCACTTTGAACGACGCCTTCATCATCATGGACGAGGCGCAGAATACCACCGGTGAGCAGATGAAGATGTTCGTCACACGGCTTGGCAACAATTCCCGGGCCGTCGTCACGGGCGACCTGACGCAGATCGACTTGCCCAATCCGAAGAAGAGTGGCCTGCTGGAGGCATTGCAGGTGCTTGATGGCGTGGAGGGAATCCGATTCACGCATTTCGAGGACGTGGACGTGGTGCGGCATCACCTGGTGCAGCGGATCGTTCGCGCCTATGACAGCTACGGCAAGGCGCAGCAGCAGTTGTCGCTTGGACTGGACGATATCCCACTGCCTCGGGAACACGTCGCAAATGGCAGCGAGAGCAAAGTCGTCCCGAAGCCGCAATAGGCTGTGGGTGATTTTGTCCTCTGCTGGCAGGCACTTGACGGGCAGCGGGTTGCGGTAACATCGGATGAAGCATGAGGAGGAGGGCCAGTGCTCTCCTTGCCCTTCTCTTGCTCTTCTTTCAGGGACGGCATGATTACGATCGAACCTCCGAGTAGGCAGGCCGCGGCGGGCGGCCCATCGTACGGCGTTCTTCGCAAGACGGAGCTGCGGCAATTTCTCGTTCGCGCCGCTGAAGCCATTGGGCTGAAGGGCGAGGTGCATGTGCTGCTGAGCGACGACGCTGCCCTTCGGCGCTTGAACAAGGCCTTTCGCAAGAAGGACAAGGCGACCGATGTGCTGTCGTTTCCGGCTGCGGAAGGCTTTGCCGATATCGCAGGCGACCTGGCGATTTCACTGGAGACAGCGGCGAGGCAGGCCGCAGAGCATGGGCACACCTTGAAGGAGGAGGTGCGCATCCTGTTGTTGCATGGGCTGCTGCACCTGGCCGGATATGACCACGAGACGGACGCTGGTGAAATGGCTGCCGAGGAAGTGCGTTTGCGCAGTGAGCTTGGGTTGCCAACGGGCCTGATCGAACGGACGGTAGCGAGGCCGGCATCAGCCAAACGGTCGCCTGCTCATCGAACATCCGCAAGCGAACGCGCAACCGCTGCACGGAAGGCGGTTGCCCCCAAGCCCCCCGCCAAGACTCCTACTAAGGTCGCTGCCAAGGCGACCCGGAGCGAACGCTAATGCTTCGCACGCTTCTCGAAAGCGGACTGCCTCTGGTTGCTGCCGTTGGTGTCCTGCTCTGCGTGTTGGCGCTGGCGGCGTACGCGGACCGCTTGTACTCCGAGATGGGCAAGTTTCTTTCTCGCGAGTTCCAGGAGAACATCGACGCCTGGGTCACGACGGTGGAACCGCACTTGCGCCTCAGTCGTGAGAGCATCGCCCTATCAGCGGCGGTGCTGGCGCAGCTTTCGCTGATCGCTCTGTCGATGCTCTTTGCGGCGCGGCTCTATTCGATGGCTGCAGCGAATGGTAGAGCGCCGACATGGAGCGAGATAGCAATCACCGTTCTGGAGTTGCTGTTTGTCATCCTGGTATTCGACCGTCTGCTGCCCTACGTTTTCATCACGCGCACGCGCGGCCTTTGGGTGGCGCGCATCGCTGGCCTGCTGCAGGTGCTTTTCTACGTTGCTCTGCCCGTGACGCTTCTTCTCGGACTGCTGCTCTCCATTGCAGCGCTGGCTGAGCCCAAGTCCAGCGAGGAGCCTGAGAACCCATCTGAGGCGGTAGAGGCTCTGATCGAGGCTGGCCAGGAAGAGGGGATCCTCGAAGAGAGCGACCGCGATCTGGTGCGCTCTGCGGTGGAGTTTGGCGACAAGGTTGTCCGGGAGGTGATGACGCCGAGGCCGGAGATCTTCGCGGTTCCGGGCACGCTGACGATCGAAGAATTCATCGTGCGGCTGAAGGGCAATGCCTTCTCTCGCGTCCCCGTCTATGCCGGCTCGTTGGACGCTATCACTGGAATTGTCTTCGCGCACGACCTGCTACAAATCACAGACAAGGACGCTGGCCAGCGGACAGTCGCCGAAATTCAGCGACCATCGACGTTTATTCCTGAAGCGAAGAAGGTAAATGAGCTGTTGCGCGAGATGCAGCGCGAGAAGCAGCACATGAGCATCGTCATCGACGAGTACGGCGGCGTCGCCGGCCTGGTCACCATTGAGGATCTGCTGGAAGAGATCGTCGGGAACATCTCCGATGAACACGAGATCGCGGAAGCGGACGACGCTCCTGTTCGTTCAGTCAACGGAGAGTACACGGTGCGCGGCAGCTTCGAGGTGACGCGCATTGAGGAACTGTTTGGCGAGGGCTCGGTGCGCCTGCCAGAGCACTACGAAGCGACAACCTTGGGCGGTCTGGTCACAGAGATGGCCGGCCACATTCCCTTGCCCGGCGAGGTGGTCGAATCCGAGGGCCTGCGCTTCCAGGTGCTCGCATCCACCAATCGGCGCGTTGAGCGGTTGCGGGTTGGCCTCACGCCAGCAACGAATTCGGACGGGACTTCCTCATCGGCCGGGAAGTAGGCTTCGCCCCAGCCGTGAAGGTTTTCTGAGTAGCTACAACCATGGACAGCGAACAGGGGGTGGCGCGCCAGCCCGCCTTTGCCGCAAACTATCTGCATGGTTCGAGTTGGAATTCAGGAAACAGTTGCCCAGGAATTGTTGTTGGGTTTTCCCGACGGCGTGGAAGTTGTTCGTCTGCCCAAGCTGCCAGAGCGGCACTACACGGTGGATTTTTGGGTGCCACCGTTCAACGCCAAGGCAGTTGCCGCTGTGCTGCCGCATCTTCAGGCGCTGAAGGTGGTGCAGTCGCTGATGGCGGGGGTGGACTGGCTGCTTCCGTGTCTTCCTGCAGGTCTCACCGTGTGCGACGGCCGCGGCATCCATGATGTCCCCACCTCGGAGTGGGTGCTTGCGGCGATCCTGTCCTCTCTGAAGCAATTCCCTCGCTATCGCGACAACCAGAAAGCGGGCCAGTGGCGCGGACAAGTAGCATTTGGTGGCGGCTTTCGAGCGCATGAAGAGAAGGAAGAGGCAGCCAAGGCCCAGAGTCTTCAGGCTGGCCAGATGATCGTGCTGAGCGACGAGCTCTTCGGCAAAACAGTGCTCATTGTGGGCTACGGGTCTGTCGGCGCTGCCATTGAGGCGCGCCTGCGGGCGTTTGACGCGAAGGTATTGCGCGTGGCGCGGAATGCGAGGGAGGGCGTGTCCTCAATCGCAGACCTGCCGGAGTTGCTTCCTCTCGCGGATGTCGTTGTCTTGATCGTTCCTCTTACCCAGAGCACGCGGGCGATGTTCGGCGCGGAATTGATGGCGCGGATGAAGCCGGGAGCTTTGCTGGTGAATGCGGCGCGCGGACCTGTCGTGGTGACGGACGACCTTGATGCAGCTTTGCGGGAAGGGCGCATCCACGCTGCGGTGGACGTGACCGACCCGGAGCCGCTGCCGCCAGGCCATCCGCTATGGAGCGCTCCGAACTGCCTGATCACGCCGCATATCGGCGGATCGACGGCTGCTTTCATCGGTCGAGCGTACGCCCTTGTGGCGCGTCAGTTGCATCATTACGTCAGAGGCGAGCCGCTGGAAAATGTTGTTGGCGATGCTGGGTATTGAGAGCACTTTCCTGATTAGCCTGCCGAGAAGCAACTGTGTTGTTCCGAGAAGCGAGCGAGAACCGCGATGAAAACATCCTGCTGATGCGACTCAGGGAATACTGCCAGCGGCTTTCGGGCGAGATACCAGCTTGAAACGCCCTTTGCCGCGTTGACTGTTCCAGCATCCTCGGGATTCTTCGGCTTCGCGCCCTGCTCAGTATGACCAGCGTTGCAAGGTTCAATCGGTTGCGCTTCAGCACAGATAGTCGGAGGCCACCGTCTGGTCGGAACCGGCGTTGAGCTTCATCGCATCGAAGACCAGCGTCAGTACTGCGGCCACCGCCAGATTCAGCAGGAGTGCTGGAACGGCAGCATACATCGCGTAGGTATGGCCTGCGACGTGGAGAGGGTAGACCGAGCTTTTCAAGTGCAGAGCTGCGGCCATCGCTGTGCCGGAGTACATGCCTGCCATCCATCCGCAGAGCAGAGCGTAGGGATGGAACCAGCGGGTGTAGACGCCGCAGACCACTGACGGGAACAATTGCGCGATCCAGATGCCGCCCAGCAGTTGCAGTTGGATGGCGTACTGCGTCGGCAGGAAGAGGACGAAGGCGAGCGCGCCGAATTTGATCGCAAGCGAGACGGACTTGGCCATCACCGTCTCCTGCAAATTGGTCCGCGGGATGCGCGCGAATTCGCCATAGATGTTGCGGGTGAAGAGGTTGGCGGCAGCGATAGACATGATGGCCGCTGGAACCAGCGCGCCGATCCCAATTGCCGCCAGACAGAAGCCCGCGAACCACTCTGGAAACATCTTGAGGAAGAGCAGAGGAACAACGGAACTGGTGTCTTTGGGGTGTATGCCGGCAGCGAGAGCGACGTAGCCGAGCAGAGCGATCAGGCCGAGCAGAAAGCTGTAGGCCGGCAGCAGCGCGGCGTTGCGGCGGATGACGTTGCCGCTCGATGCGCTCAGCACCGCCGTCGCCGTGTGGGGGTAAAGCATCAGGGCGATGGCCGAGCCAATCGCGAGCGTGGAATAGCCGAGAAATTGCTGCGGCCTGAGCAATATGGATGCGGCTGGTGTGTGGGTGGCGAACGCTGCACTGGCAGCCGAGAAGATATGAGCGTATCCGCCGAGCTTGAGCGGCAGCAGCACCACGGCGGCGAGCACCATGATGTAGAGCATGATGTCCTTGACGATGGCGATAGCCGCCGGAGCGCGGAGACCGCTGGAGTAGGTGTAGGCCGCGAGCACGACGAAAGCTGCGACCAGCGGCCACTCGCCATGCAAGCCGATGGCTTCCAGCACAGCGCGCATTCCCACCAGTTGCAGAGCGATGTACGGCATGAGGGCTAGAATGCCGGTGAGAGCGATGGCCAGCGTGAGCCAGCGGTTGCCGTAGCGGCCGCGCACAAAGTCGGCGAAGGTGATGTAGCTGTGCTTTTGGCTGACCTGCCATATGCGCGGGAGAACCAGCATCATGTACGGGTAGGCGATGACGGCGTACGGAACCGCGAAGAAGCCGAAGGCT
>JAJZHR010000378.1 GCA_021810815.1 Acidobacteriota bacterium
CGGGAGACGGAGCTGTTTGTCCTCTTCGACAGAATTCTGCGTCAAGTACGATCATGCTTGAAAACTGCCAAAAAGAAGCCCGCCTGTGCAGGCGGGCTCGGTCTTCTTTTCACTCAATGTTCCTACCGGCGAGGCATTGTTGTCGCTAGAAGGTGAATCGACCTGCGAACTCCATGATGCGCGGGTCGCCGGCTCCGATCACATCGCCGAAGGATCCGCCGTTGTTGCCGCCCCAGACTGCGGTCACCTCTTTGCTCGGATGGTTGAACACGTTGAAGGCCTCCACCCTCAGCTTGAAGCCTACCCTGTCTGTAATGGCGAAGTTCTTGTCCGCGGCCACATTGAAAGTAACCTCATGAGGCCCGCGAATGTCGCCCGGCGAAGCGTTTCCGAAGTAGCCATACGCTGGCGGTTGAAAGGCCGACGGGCTGATGTATTGCTGTCCGAACAGCAGCCTCTTGCCGGTGTATTTGATTGGTCCGATCTGGTTTGGCCGCAGGGCCAGCCCCGCACCTGGCGTTCCGAGTTGCGGGTAGAGGGCGAAGCCGCTCTCCAGAACCGCCAGCCCGGACATGCCCCACCCGCCAAGCAGCTCGCGTGCAGCGATATTGTCCGCGTGGAGGAAGAAGGGCATGGTGTACACCCAGGCAGAGGTGAAGACATGTGTCCGGTCGAAGTCCGGCAAACCGTAATCGCCTTTCAGGTTGTAAGGGTTCTGGGGGCTCGCAGACTCGTCATATCCGATGCCGGTTCCGTTCGCTCCGGGGTTGGACGGCATGACGTCGGAGAGGGACTTGCTCCACGTGTAGGCGGCGTTGTATTGCAGATCGCCCATTCTGTAGACGAAGGCCGCCTGCAACGAGTTGTAGTTCGCGTCGCCTCCGCTGAATGCGCCGTTCATGCTGGAGTAGCCGGCATAGGGGCGATAGTAAAGCGGCGAGACTGATCCCGTATTCAAGCAAGGATCGTACTGGTAGCTTCCTCCCGTTGGTGGCCCCTGATATGGGCCGTACGGGGACTGAGAATTCGCCGGGTTGCTCGCGTTTGCCGCGCAGGCGGCGGTGCCGGAGCTTGTCCCTCCGAGCGGGAAGTTGAAGTCGTAGTTGGTGAAGGTAAGATGGTGGGTCACGCTGCCCGCATAGGCGACGGAGACGACGCCATGCGGCACCACTTCGCGCTCCACCGTCAGGCTGAAGGTCTGAATCGGAGTTGCCTGGTAATTCGGTCCTATGGTGGTGAGCGATGGAATCGGCGGCGCGCCGACTGCTCCGATCGTCGGTTTGCTCATCAGGCTGTTGCTGATGGTGGTGCTTTGGGTGAAGGGAGGGTTCGCGACCATGGACGATGTCTGCTCGAATCCAATCTGGGTATAGGCCAGACCATATCCGCCGTGGATCGCTGTTCTGCCGTCCGCGGTCAGCTGATACGCGAAGCCGATGCGAGGCCCGAAGTAGCTCTTTTTGGCGACATTGAAGCCATAAGGAGTGCCATTCTGCCCGGCGAAGGCGAGACCGTTCAACGGGTTCGCAACCGAGCCGGAGGCGGTCAAGGGCTGGTTCTGCGCATTGAGCGTCTCATGCCCCAGGGTGTTGATCAAGGGTGCCTGGGCAGTCTGAAATGAGCCCGGATTGAAGTTGGTGATCTGCGATCCGCTCTCTGTCGTGGGCGAGAAATAGCTCCAGTGCAGGCCCATGTTCAGTGTCAGCCTGGGCGTGGCCTTCCAGTCATCCTGGAAATAGGCCTCACCCCAGCGATTGTGAAAGATGCCGCCGGGCTGCTGGCTTGACTGTGTATAGCTGGAATCGAGCCCCAGCAGGTAGTCTGCCGCGGGATCGCCTGTGTGCGCTCCGCCATATACGTACAGGCCCATCGGAAAATTGCTCGCATTCGCCCGGCGGATCCCGAACATATAAAGGGCTCCGAACTGCAGCACATGGCCGTGCTTCACCCAGCTGACATCATCGGAAGCGATGCCATCTCCGTCGGTCGAGTAGTTCGGCTGTGCTCCCACGCCGAGCCACGCCCAGGGAATCGACCCTCCGATCACAACGTTCGGAATGCGGTTCAACACTGAGTCTGCCGTTGGAAATGCCTGTGCGATGGACGCCCCGGATGGCATGGAATACATGCCCGTGGGATTCAGCTTCACCTTGCTGTAGGTCTCGCCCCCCTGCAGGGTGTTGATCAGGTTCGGTGTGATGTTGGCCGTCCAGCGCACCAGGGCGTTCAGCCCCTGGGTGTAGGCCACCGCTCCAGGAACCGGTGCGGGATCGTTGAAGTTTCGCGACGGCCGGATGTCATTGACCTCTTCGGACATCCAGCGGAATGTCAGCATGTTCCTGTCGTTGATGTTGTGGTCGATGCGGTAGATGTAGTCGCTTTGGTCATCCTTTTCGACGCCGTTGTTGATGTAGTTCGGGGCGGCAGGATTGCCGGGAACAATCGCATTCGGCAGCGGCCAATAGGCGTTCATCAAGGCCACAGATGTTTGGTCCATGCAGAGCTGGCTGATCTGGTCGGGTCGTCCATCCGGCCCGCTCATGATGCAGTTGTTCTTTCCCTGGCTTGCGAGCAGAGCAATGCTGCCCGCATCGAGCTTCAGACCCGCAGCCGGAGTGGAGGGGCTGGCGCTGAAGTCTCCTGTCCGCATCGGCTGAAAGAACATCGAGCGGCTGTGCAGGACGGCCGCGTAGTGGTTGATCCTCCACTCCCCACCCACAAAGAAAAAAGTCCTTTTGCGGGCATTGTTGTAAAGGTGGGGAATGTACAGCGGGCCGCCGAGCGTATAGCCGAAGATGTTGTAGTTCAGAGGCGAGTTGGCCGCCGTCTGGCCGTAGGGCCGCGCTGTGGCGAACTGCTGGTTGCGAACATAATCGTAGCCGGTGCCATGGAAGACATTCCCGCCGGACTTGGTCTGCACCAGCACCTGGCCAGCTCCGGCAAGGCCATATTTCGCGCTGTAGTTGTCCTTGAGCACGCTGAATTCCTGGATGGTGTCGAGCGGTGGCGTGACGTTGATGTTGATGAGGGCGTTTGTCGTCATGTCATACATGCCGTCGATCGTGTATGTGGACTTCTCCACCGACGAGCCGCCGATGATGAGCGAAGTCTGGCCCAGATAGCCAGCGCCGCCATAGTTGGGCGTCTGGCCGCCACCGCTGATGGAGCTGACTCCGGGAATGATCAGAGCCAGTGTCTGGAAGTTGCGGCCATCGAGCATCATGTTGGCCACTTCTTTGGCGGAGATGGTGCCGCCGCTCTCCGAACTCTCTGTCTGCACCGCGACAGTGTCCGCCTCCACTGTTACCTGCATGGAGACATTGCCCAGTGCCAGAGAGACGTTCGCTCCGCGCCGCTGGCCGGGATCGATATGGATGTGCTGGACAATGCCTTTGCTGAAGCCTGCCTTGGAGACAGCGACGGTGTA
>JAJZHR010000379.1 GCA_021810815.1 Acidobacteriota bacterium
GCTGTTGCCCTTCTGGCCGTTATTCCGCAGCGAAGCGAAGGAAGAAGCATTCGCGCAAAGCGCGAACCCGGAGGGAGCAGGGGCCTTCAGGCCCCTGAAGAGATGCCAAAAAAAGAAGGGGCTTCAGCCCCGGTCCTGAAGTCTCTCCCTCCCCTCCGCCGAAGCGGTCATTCTCTGTTGCCATGCAAACTTCAACATCGCCCAGGAGTGAACTCCCGTGCTGCGGGATGCGTACCAGACACCTGTCCCATCCGAAACGCATTGCGGTTTTTGGCAGCTTCAACTACATTTGCCTCTGCCACCGAATAGAGCAACTACAAGTGCCGTGCGCCCACCCGCCCGGCAAGATGTCTTCGCGCGGAGAGTGCCCTCATGGCGGACGACCAGCAGACAAGCTTCAATCAGCAACTTCCATCCACTGAAGTGCAGCCCGAAACCCAGCCCGAAATCCAGTCCGCAGCCGCAGTCTCCGGCAACGACTACCCGACTCCGCCAGTGCGCAACGAGCCGACCGGGATCGGCTGGATATTGTTCGGCAAAGAAGGCCTCCGCGCAGGATGGAGCCTCTTCATCTACATCGCCATCACGGCCGCTCTGCTGGCTTCCCTCGCTTTCGTCATGCACAAGGTGCATCCGGTGCCGCAGCCGCCCAGGGGAGAGCACGCCATCGCTCAGCCCATGACGCCGGGAAAGACCATCTTCAATGAGGCGGCGCCCTTCGCTCTCATCCTTCTCGCCACATGGATCATGTCGCGCATCGAGAAGCGCCCCAACAGCGTCTACGGCCTTGGCGGCGGCAACATACCGCAGCGCTTCTTCGCCGGGCTGCTCTGGGGCATCGTATGCATCTCCCTGCTGATTTACGCTCTGCAGACTACAGGCCATCTGGTATTCGAGGCGCGGCTGCTCCACGGCGGACAGGCGGCGAAGTCCGCAACCCTTTGGGCGGTAGGTTTCCTCTGCGTCGGCCTGCTGGAGGAGTATCTGATGCGCGGCTATCTCCAGTTCACGCTGGCGCGCGGGCTCGCGGGCATCTACGGCAGCCTGTTCAAGACGCGCCACCGCTATGCGCTGGGCTTCTGGACGGCGGCCATCCTGCTCTCGTTCCTCTTCGGCTTCGGCCACTCGGCCAATCCCGGCGAGTCGCCCATCGGCGAACTCAGCGCAGGCCTGGCAGGCTTCGTCTTCGCCT
Organism: Acidobacteriota bacterium; assembly: GCA_021810815.1. Taxonomy (GTDB): domain Bacteria; phylum Acidobacteriota; class Terriglobia; order Terriglobales; family Acidobacteriaceae; genus JAJZHR01. The sequence goes on from JAJZHR010000379.1 coordinate 1,193, forward strand.
TCAGCCTCTGGCGCACCGGCTCCCTCTGGTGGGCCTTCGGCTTCCACGCTGCATGGGACTGGGGCCAGTCCTTCCTCTATGGCGTGGCCGACAGCGGCACTACGGTCCAGGGCCACCTCTACGCCACCCATCCCGTGGGCAAGGCACTGCTCAGCGGAGGAACCACCGGCCCGGAGGGCAGCATCTACGTCCTGCCAACCCTCGCCCTGATCGCCCTCATCATCTTCCTCACCCTGCGACAGGCGCATCAACCACCACCCGGAGCAAAGCTGCATCGCCCTCTCTAACAACCCCTCTCCGGCCCTCATCCCGCAGCGAAGCGGAGAATCTGCTTCCGCCCTTGCCTTCGCCTTATCCGCACTTAAGCCCTTGCCTTTGTCCTTGTCCGCCCTTAAGCTTTTGCCTTTGTCCCTTATCCGCCGTAAGCTTTTGCCTTATCCGTTCGAATCCGTGAAATCCGCGGTTCGATCTGTGTTAAGCCTCCCGCAAGCCATCCCAAACACCTGCGGTAAACTCAAGCCTGAAGCATGGATTTCTCCGCATACACACGTCCCGCCGTGGAGCCGTCCGCGCCCCGCAAATCCCCGTCATGGCCCCAGCCATTGCGTAAGAGGTCGCGCGTCCGGCCAATGCTGCGCACCGCTCTCCTCGCTTCCCTTCTTCTTGCCGTCTTCGTAGCCACCGCTTTCCTCCTTCTGCCCCTGTGGCTGCGGCATGCCATGCGCTCCTCACTGCCCCAGATCGACGGAAGCCTCCACGCTCCGGGTCTTTCCGCTCCTGTCACCGTGGTCCGCGATCAGCACGGCATTCCCCACATCCGCGCAGCAACAACCGATGACCTCGTCTTTGCGCAGGGCTACGTCACAGCGCAGGACCGCATGTGGCAGATGGATATGCTGCGCCGCAGCGCCAGCGGCGAGCTGGCTGAAATTCTTGGGCCCCGGCTGGTGGAGCACGACCGCGCCCAGCGCTATCTGCAGATGCGCAACACGGCCGACAACGCAGCTGCCCACCTGCCAGCAGACCAGCTCCATTGGCTGGAGCAGTACGCTCGCGGCGTGAACGCTTTTCTCGACGCGAACGCCGACCATCTTCCCGCCGAGTTCCGCCTCCTGCACTACCGTCCGCAGCCCTGGCAGGTGCGAGACTCGCTGCTGGTCGGCCTGTACATGACCCAGGATCTGACCACCGAATTCCCCATCAAACTCGCCCGCGAAGCCATCTCTGCCAGGCTGACGCCGGAGATGGTCGCCGACCTGTACCCCGTCGGCTCCTGGCGCGACCATCCGCCAGGGCAGTCCATGAAAGACCTGACAAGCCCGCAGCAGGAGATCGAGCAAATCCCGCTGGATGAGTCGCAGTCTCTGCTGCACACGCCAAGACACACGCCAACGACCGCTGCTCCGAACCGCAAGACTGCGAGCCCGGACGCTACGCACAGCGAGCTTGCGAGCCGCGACACTGCGAACCCTCAACTTGCGAGCCGCGACCTCGCCGATCTCCGCACCGCTCTCAGCGTGGGCGACTCTCTGATCGGGTGCGCAGGCTGCTTTGCCGGGTCCAACAACTGGGTAGTCGGCGGAGCTTTCACCGCCAGCGGCAAACCACTTCTTTCCAACGACATGCACCTCGCACTCACAGTTCCCGGCATCTGGTACATGGCGGAGCTGCACGCCGGCGCAGATCAGGGCGGCTTCCACGCAACGGGCTTCACCCTCCCCGGCCTTCCTTTCGTCATCGCAGGCCACAATGACCGCATCGCCTGGGGCTTCACCAACCTCGGCGCGGACGTGCAGGACATCTACGTGGAGCGCACAGACAGCCAGGGGCGCTACGCCGACGCAAACGGTGCCTGGCGCCCCCTCCAGCACGTCCAGGAGACCATCCGCGTGCGTGGCGGACGCAACGTGCACCTGGACGTGCTCCTGACCGGCCACGGCCCCATCCTCACCCCGCTGCTGCCCCACGAGAAGCGCCAGCTCAGCTTGCAGTGGATAATTTACCGTCCATCCACCGTCACAGATCCGTATTTCACCGTCGATTCCGCCGGTGATTGGACCGCATTTTGCGGTGCTTTTGCCGGTTACGGCGGCCCGTCGCAGAACGTTGTGTACGCCGACGTGGACGGCAACATCGGGTACCACGCTGTAGGCATGATCCCCTTCAGAACCAATGGGTTGAGCGGAACTCCCATCGCCGACAACAAGCACGAATGGACCGGCTATATACCCTT
>JAJZHR010000380.1 GCA_021810815.1 Acidobacteriota bacterium
GCACCTTAAATAAGGCTGCGGTTTTTCGAACCACAGCGGCGCTGTTCGTCGTATCTCTGCTGGGCGCATTTTCAAAAGAGACCTTCCTCGGAATGATCGCCGCCGCTCCGTTCCTGATGGCGATTGCAGCATGGCGTCCGGGGGGTGCCAGCCGAATGCGGCTCGCTTTCATCGCATCGGGAGCGATTTCCGCTCTGACGCTGGCCATTTACTTCACGGCGAGACGACTGGCTGGTTTCGTCCTTCTCAGCGGCCCAGTTCAGCCCCGGTATCGCGTTCATTTTGGCCTGAATGTGCTCGTGAATGCGGGCGTTGCAGTTGGCGCTTCCCTATTTCCCGGCAGCACGCTAAAGCTGTTTGTCCATTTGAATGTCTTTTATGTGGCACTGGCGTTCTCCCTGGTGCTCGCGGGGCTCCTTCTGTTCTGGAAGCGATATCGCGACTTCGCCCTGGCCATGGCATCGGGTCAGATCTTTCAATCGCCCCAGCAGCGGCTGCTTGCGATCTTCCTGCTTGCCGGGGCGGCAACCATCCTTCCCGGAGGAATGATCAACGGTCTGATCTCCGAGAATCAGACCGACGCCACCATTTCTTTCGTTCTGCTGGTGGTGCTGCTTGTCCCAGCGCTGATCTCAGAGCGGGATGGAAAGCCTACAAGCGCCGCAGTGCTGGGAGCATCTGCGGTGCTGGTCGGAATGATCGCGGTGATGATGGGGACGGCCGCCTCCGAAAAGGTGCTGGCTGCGCACGAGATGAGCCGTCGCGCCAATGCCATGGGAGAGGAGATTATGAAGCACTACAAGGCGCACCCTGTGGGCCACTTTTTCCTCTGCATCCCGCCTGAGTCGCTGCAAGGCAGGTACAGCGTCTTCCACATCTCCGATGGAATGCTCGCCGCAGAGCAGTTGTACAGGATCCAGATGCTTCACTCGGCAAAGCCTGCCAACTTCATCCCCGGCTATTCTGCCGACCTATGCTCGATGCAATTGCTGGACGAGAGACTCTCCCCCGCGACACCGACGGCTGCTGAAGCCCGCTGAGCACCTTCTCCGCAGCGGGGCAGATCGCGGTCAGCCCTCTTTTCGCGCCAGCGACGTCCGCATTACACTGGTTGTGTGAACTGTCTTCCCCGCCATCACCGGGCCACGCAGCTTACCAAGCTGAAGCGCTTCCGCCGCGGCAAGCCGGATCGTGGACGGCAAAGGCTCGTCTGAACCACAGCGAATCCAACTCTCCTTCGATGAATCACCGCACCGATGATTCTGATAGGCTTTTGCCGTTGCCCGATGGACGCTCTTGATCGACGTCCCCACCGGGCGCAGACGCGCGCTGCTTCTATGAGAAGCGCGCCATACCAAGGAAAACCCCATGAGCAACGTGAACAGCTTTGGCAGCCGCGCCCAACTCAAGTCTGGCGCGAAGACCTATGAGATCCACCGCCTGGACGCTCTCGCCGCGAAGGGCGTTGAGCTGAGCCGACTTCCCTTCTCGCTTCGCATCCTGCTGGAGAACCTGCTGCGCCACGAGGACGGCAAGACCGTCACCGCCGACGACATCGAGTTCCTGGCCCGCTGGGATGCCAAAGCCGAGCCCAGCCGCGAGATCGCCTACATGCCGGCGCGCGTGCTGATGCAGGACTTCACCGGGGTTCCCGCCATCGTGGACCTGGCCGCCATGCGCGACGCCATGAAGATGCTCGGCGGCGACCCGCAGAAGATCAATCCGCTGCAGCCGGCCGAGCTGGTCATCGACCACTCCGTCCAGGTGGACGAGTATGGCACGGCGAACAGCTATTCCCTGAACGCCGCCCTGGAGTTCACGCGCAACCGCGAGCGCTACGCCTTCCTGAAGTGGGGGCAGACGGCTTTCGACAATTTCTCGGCGGTCCCTCCCGGCATGGGCATCTGCCATCAGGTGAACCTCGAATACCTGGCGCGCGTCGTCTTCACCACCAGGCCGGACGGGGATGGCGCCGTCGCCGCGTATCCTGACACGCTGGTGGGCACCGACTCTCACACCACGATGGTGAACGGCCTGGGCGTGCTGGGCTGGGGCGTTGGCGGCATCGAGGCAGAGGCGGCCATGCTGGGCCAGCCCGTCTCCATGCTGCTGCCACAGGTGGTGGGCTTCAAACTGACGGGCAAGCTGAAGGAAGGCGCGACCGCGACCGACCTGGTGCTCACCGTGACGGAGATGCTGCGCAAGCTCGGCGTCGTCGGAAAATTCGTCGAATTCTACGGAGCCGGCATCAGCCAGCTCGCGCTGGCCGATCGCGCCACCATCAGCAACATGGCGCCGGAGTATGGCGCTACCTGCGGCATCTTCCCTGTGGACGCCGAGACGCTGCGCTACCTGAAGCTGACAGGCCGCAGCGCGGAGCAGATCGCCCTGGTGGAGGCGTACTACAAGGAGCAGGGGCTGTTCCACACTCCCGATGCTCCTGAGGCGGACTACTCCGCCACCCTGTCGCTCGATCTCTCCACGGTGGAGCCGTCGGTCGCCGGGCCGAAGCGTCCCCAGGATCGCGTTCTCCTGAGCCAGACCGCTGCCAGCTTCCAGAAGCAACTGCCGAATCTGCTGGGACCGGCGGCCAACAGGAATGAGACGCGGCAGGTGGTTCGCTGGGAGGGCGAAGGCGGCCATGAGGCTGCGCCCCACCACGAGAAGGACGAGATCGCCACCACGGTGAAGCAGCGTTTCGGCGTGGATGTTGAGCGCTATCTGGGCCACGGTTCGATCGTGATCGCCGCCATCACCAGCTGCACCAATACTTCGAACCCTTCGGTGATGCTGGCCGCAGGCCTGCTGGCGAAGAAAGCAGTGGAGAAGGGCCTGAGCACGCCGCCGTGGGTGAAGACATCGCTTGCTCCCGGGTCGCGCGTCGTAACCGATTATTACGAGAAGGCCGGCCTGAACCCATACATGGACAAGCTGCGCTTCAACACCGTCGGCTACGGCTGCACCACGTGCATCGGCAACTCCGGACCGCTGCCCACGGACGTGACCAAGGCCATCGACGACCACAGCCTGGTCGCCGTGTCCGTGCTCAGCGGGAATCGCAATTTCGAGGGCCGCATCTCGTCCGACGTGCGCGCCAACTACCTGATGTCGCCGCCGCTGGTGGTCGCATACGCTCTGGCCGGCCGCATCGACCACGACTTCGAGAAGGACCCCCTCGGCAAGGACCAGCAGGGCCAGCCCGTCTACCTGCGCGACATCTGGCCGACGCAGGAGGAGGTCTCCACCACCATGGCCATGGCCATCGACACGGAGATGTTCCACAAGGAATATTCCACTGTTGCCGACGGCGATGCGAACTGGCAGCACCTGAAATTCCCTGAGGGCGACACCTATGGGTGGGAGCCCGACTCGACCTACATCCGCAAGGCTCCCTACTTCGACGGCACGCTCGCTCGCCCAAGC
>JAJZHR010000381.1 GCA_021810815.1 Acidobacteriota bacterium
CAAGGCGCAGTTCGCGGCCTGCTAAACTGAGGAAAATCTCATACTCGCCCTGCCGCGACTGAATGGAAGCAGCTTCAGAGCGGTGCGGCTGATGGCGTGGCCAATGTCAATTTTCCCTCTGAAAGTCGGTCTGTTCAGCATCGGGTTATCAGCTTACTGGGAGCAGTTTCCGGGTCTGCTGGAGAGGCTGTCGGCCTACAACGAACACATTGAAGAGGCTCTGCAGCGGCCGGGAGTGGAGATCGTCAACCTGGGGATGGTGGACTCGCCGGAGAAGGGCGTGGAGGCGGGACACCTGCTGCGGCAGGCGGATGTGGATCTGATTTTTCTGCACGCGTCTACCTATGCGCTGTCTTCGACGGTGCTGCCTGCGGTGCGGCGGGCGAAGGTTCCGGTGATTGTGCTGAACCTGGCGCCGGAGGCTGCGATCGACTATGCGGCGATCAATGCGATGGGCGACCGGACGGCGATGACCGGAGAGTGGCTGGCGTATTGCGGCACCTGCCCGGTGCCGGAGATTGCGAACGTGTTTACCCGGGCGGGGATTCGATTCCACCAGGTGACGGGACTGCTGGACAGGGGCGACGCTGCGTGGGACGAGATTGGCGCGTGGATGGACGCGGCCATGGCGGCGCACGCGATGGAGCACAACCGCCTCGGCCTGATGGGCCACTACTACAGCGGCATGCTGGACATTGCGACCGACCTGACGAAGGTGTGCTCGGTGTTTGGGACGCATGTGGAGATGCTGGAAGTGGACGAGTTGAGCGGCCTGCGTGAAACCCTCGGCGAAGACGAAATCAGCGCCCAGTTGAACACCTTCGACACGACCTTCGATGTGCAACCGGACTGCGACGCGGCGGAGTTGCGCAGGGCAGCGCGAACAGCGGCAGCTCTGGATCGCCTCGTCGAGCAGCACGCCCTCACCTCCCTCGCCTACTACTACAAGGGGTCGGGCAATCCTGCGAATGAGGACACAGTCAGCTCCATCATCCTTGGCACATCGCTGCTGACGGCCCGCCACATCCCCGTCGCCGGCGAGTACGAGGTGAAGAACGCGCTGGCGATGAAGATCATGGACGCGTTCGGAGCTGGCGGCTCCTTCACCGAGCAGTACGCCATCGACTTCAATGCGGACACCGTGTTGATGGGCCATGATGGGCCGGGGCACCTGGCGATTGCAGAAGGCAAGGCGAAGGTGCGCCCGCTGGGCGTCTATCACGGCAAGGTGGGAAAAGGACTCTCGATCGAGATGGCGGTGAAGCATGGGCCGATTACGATCCTGTCCGTGGTCGAAGATGCACAGGCAGGATTCAAGCTGCTGGTGGCTGAAGGCGAGAGTGTGGCAGGGCCGATCCTGGAGATTGGGAATACCAACAGCCACTACCGCTTCCCTGCCGGAGCAAGGGCTTTTCTGAACGCCTGGAACGGCAATGGACCAGCGCACCACTGCGCTACGGGTGTAGGACACATTGCGGCGAAGGTGGAGAAGCTGGCGGCGCTGCTGGGGCTGCCGATGGTTCGCGTGTGCTGAAGATTCCCATCTCTTCGCGATCCGCATCTGCTGACCAGAACCCAAGGCGCGTCTGCTTCAGATCACAATCGCTTCCTGATATTCGCCAAAGACGCCTCGCAGCGTTGTCGCAATTTCGCCAACCGTTGCGTAGCTCTCGACTGCTTGCAGGATGGCGGGCATCAGGTTCGTCCCGCAGCGGGCCGACTCCGCAACCTGCAGCAGCGCTGCCGCATGGGGCGCGGGATCGCGGCGCAGTCGCATGGAGCGCAGCCGCTCCACCTGCCTCCGCTCCAGGTCCTCGCTGATGCGCTGCGTCGGCACGGGCGTCTCCACCTCGCGGGCGAATTGGTTCACGCCGACGACGATGGCTTCCTTTGCGTCTACCGCCCGCTGGAACTCGTACGCTGCGGTCTGAATCTCGTGCTGCACGAAACCCTTCTCAATGGCCCGCAACATCCCTCCCATCGCCGCGATCCTGTCCAGGTAGGAGTTCGCGCGTCGCTCGATCTCATCTGTCAGCGACTCGACGCAATAGGATCCGGCGAACGGGTCAATCGTCTGCGCCACCCCCGACTCATACGCAATAATCTGTTGTGTCCGCAGCGCAATCCGCGCCGCCTCCTCCGTGGGCAGAGCCAGCGCCTCGTCATACCCGTTCGTATGCAGCGACTGCGTTCCTCCCAGCACCGCCGCCATCGCCTGCACCGCCGTGCGCACAATATTGTTTTCGGGCTGCTGTGCGGTCAACGTGGATCCGGCAGTCTGCGTATGGAAGCGGAGCATCTGGCTTTTCGGCGATTTCGCTCCGAAGCGTTCGCGCATGATCCGCGCCCACATCCGCCTCGCCGCGCGGAACTTCCCCACCTCTTCCAGAAAGTTGTTATGCGCATTGAAAAAGAAGCTCAGCCGCGGAGCGAAGTTGTCCACGTCCAGGCCAGCGTCCAGCGCCGCCTGCACATACGTAATGCCGTTGGCCAGAGTGAACGCAACCTCCTGCACCGCCGTGCATCCTGCCTCGCGCATGTGATAGCCGCTGATGGAAATCGTGTTCCACTCCGGAGTCTCCGCCTGCGCCCAGGCGAACATATCGGTAACGATGCGCATCGCATGGCCTACCGGATAGATGTATGTGCCGCGTGCGATGTACTCCTTCAGTACGTCGTTCTGTACCGTGCCGGCCAGCTTCTTCACGTCCGCGCCTGTGCGTTTAGCGACGGCAACGTAGAGCGCCAGCAGCGTGGAAGCGGTCGCATTGATGGTCATCGAGGTGGAAATCGTGTCGAGTGGGATGCCCTCGAAGAGCCTCTGCATGTCCTCGATGGAGTCGATGGCGACGCCGACCTTGCCCACCTCTCCCAAGGCCATCGGATCGTCGGAGTCGTAGCCGATCTGCGTGGGCAGGTCGAAGGCGACGGAGAGGCCCTTGGTTCCATTGGCAAGAAGGAATTTGTACCTCTGGTTCGACTCCTCCGCATCGCCCATTCCGGCGTATTGCCGCATCGTCCACAGCCGACCGCGGTACATGGTTGGCTGGATGCCGCGCGTGAAGGGAAACTCGCCCGGCAGGCCGAGATTGTGCGCAGTCGCGTCCTCGCGGACATAAAGCGCCTTCACCGGAATACCGGAGCTGGTTGTAGGACCGTTGCCTTTTTGCTCAGAGGACATGACCCGCCAGTGTACTTTGTCTCTGCCAGATCTGGCAGCAGCCTGCCGGTTTCGAGACTTGCGGCGCCGGCTACGCAAGTCTAGACACCCCATGCTTTGCAGCTTATCGCGAACAGCGGGGCCGAAGAATGAGGGTGAATATCCCGTTAGCCTACCGTTTTTGAGACTTGCGGCGGGCGCGAACGAAGGAAGTTACGGAGAGGTAAACGAACATTGCACAGACGGCGGCAAGGGCAAGAA
>JAJZHR010000382.1 GCA_021810815.1 Acidobacteriota bacterium
TCTTCGTTTTCCATCTTTTCCATGGCTTCTTCCGATATCTCATAGATGCTCTTGAAGATGCGCTGTTGCACTTGGACCTTGGGCGCACCCTGCTTCTATCCCGGCCGCTCCCCCAGACAACCCCGTGCGGTCTGCTCATTTCAACCGGCTCTAAGCCAAAATCCTCACGCGCTTCTGCCGCGATGTATGTCCCAGCACCACTTCCACATTCCGCTTCGGAACATTCAAATAAGCCGCCAGCACCGCGCATACCTCTTCGTTGGCCTTGCCCTTTTCCGGCGCTGCTACCACTTTGATCTTCAGGCTGCCGTTCGCCATCAACTCTGAAACCTCGCTGCTGCGGGCGTGGGGGACAGCCTTCACCTCCAGCACCAGAGATCCGTCGCGAAGCAATCGGTTGCGCATTTCTTCAGCTTGGGGAGACATGCCGCACCAGCCCTCCACCCAAGGGTACTCTGACGCCTGTCTGCACGACGGACAGACCGCCGCAAAGCCCCTCCATGTGGAGCAACCTGCTGTCCCACCAAAATGCCTGGTGTAAGCTGTGAAGTCCCGATGTCGAGCGAGCATCCAAAATCCACCATTCTCGAATTGCATTTCTGCGAGGCCGTCTCTTGATGCGAAAAACCCGCTTCTCCGCCCAATGCCAGCCAACCCAATGCAACCCCGCTCATAGCCAACAACCAGGGAATGCGCAGCCAGCGGCCTTTCATTGCCTCGCCCTCCTACTTGCCATGGGTTGCCTCCCCGTGTTTGCCCAGGGCTCGGCGGCTCCGCAACCGCATCAGGCCGCCTCCGCTCCGGCTGCCGACCAGCCGCAGCCCTCCCAGGAAGACATCCCGCAAAAGCTCTTCGGCTTCCGCGATTTCAGCGCCGAGGCCAAATGGGACCGAGCGTTCCTCGCCGTGCCGGACGCGAAGCTGGCGCAGCAGGAACTTAAGACCCTCACCTCCGCTCCCCACGTCGCCAGCACGCCAGAGGACTACGCGACCGCCCTGTACGTCGCCCAAAAGTTCAGGGACGCCGGTCTGCAAACCGGGATCGTCCCCTACAAAGTGCTCATGAACCTGCCAAAGAAGATCCTGGTCGAGGCATTCACGGCCCAGGGCAAGGTCATGTCCGGCCCATCACCCGAGCATGTGGATTCCCAAGCCTTCGGCGGAGACCCGTTCCAGAGCGACCCACGCATCCTTCCCGCCTTCAACGGCTACTCGCCCTCCGGCGACATCACCGCCGATGTCGTCTACGCCAACTACGGCACGCCCGCCGACTTTGACCTGCTGCAGAAGATGGGAATCAGCGTGAAGGGCAAGATCGTCCTCGTCCGCTACGGCAAAAACTTCCGCGGCGTGAAGGTCTATATCGCGCAGCAGCGCGGAGCCGCCGGGGTCATCATCTACTCCGACCCAGGCGACGACGGCTATTTCAAGGGCGACAAGTATCCCCAGGGACCGTGGCGTCCAGCAACCGGCGTCCAGCGCGGCTCGGTCCAATACCTCTTCAAATACCCCGGCGATCCGGAGACGCCCGGCGTTGCCTCCACGCCAGACCTCCCCGACGCCGACCGCATCCCTCCCTCTCAGGACGAAGACCTGCCCACCATCCCGTCCACGCCCCTCTCCTACGCCGACGCGCGTCCCATCCTGCAGGCGCTGCAAGGCCCGGAGTCGCCGCGCGACTGGCAGGGCGCTCTTCCCTTCACCTATCACATCGGCCCCGGCGGCGTGAAGGTTCACATGCTGCTGGTGCAGGACTACGCTCTGCGCACCATCTGGGACGTGATCGGCAAAATCCCCGGAACAACCCAGCCCGACCAGTGGGTAGTGGCTGGCAACCATCGCGACGCATGGGTGTATGGCGCGGTGGACCCCAACAGCGGCACAGCCGCGATGCTGGAGGCGGTCCACGGCCTTGGCAACCTCCTGAAGCAGGGATGGAAGCCGCAGAGAACCATCATCGTCGCAAGCTGGGACGCCGAGGAAGAGGGCCTGATCGGCTCCACGGAATGGGCTGAGCAAAACGCCGACGCGCTCGCCAAAGCCGCCATCTACATCAACACCGATGTCGCCGTCGCCGGCCCAACCTTCGAGGCGTCGGCCGTGCCCTCGTTGAAGGGCTTCATGCGCGATGTCACCAAAGAGGTGCCCAGCCCCGCAGGGGGCACCGTCTACGACCAATGGTTGAAAGAGGACACGGACGCGCGGCCCGCAACGCGCGGCAAACATCCCTCTGGCGGCGCAGATTCCGCTTCGCAGGCCCGGCAGGCCAGCGTCGGAGACCTTGGCTCAGGCTCCGACTTCACGCCTTTCCTGCAGCACCTGGGGGTTCCGTCCACGGACATCGGCTCTGACGGGCCATACGGCGTCTACCACTCCACCTTCGACGACTACACCTGGTTCAGCAGGTTCGCGGACCCCACCTTCGCCTATGAGCAGCAGCAGGCGCGCGTTTTCGGCCTGGAGATCCTGCACATGGCCGACGCCGACGTGCTTCCCTACGACTATCAGGCGTACGGCCGCGCCATCCTCGGCTATATCGACGCCGCGCAGGCAGCCCCTTCCGCCCCGTCCAGAACCGCCAATGCAGGCCCCCTGCCTGCGGCGCAGTCGTTCGCCCCAGCCATCGCTGCCGCGCAGCGCCTGATCGCGGCGGGCGCAAGCGTGAAGCTTCGCCAGCAGGCCGCCAACGGCGACCTGAAGCAGTTGAACAAGCAGTTGCGCGCGGCGGAGGCCGCTCTTCTTGACCCAGCCGGACTTCCCCACCGGCCCTGGTTCAAGCACACCATCTACGCCCCGGGCGAATACACCGGCTACGCCGCCGTCGTCATTCCCGGTGTCAACGAGGCGCTGGAGGCCGGTGATACGCCACGCGCAGACGCTCAGTTGGCCGCCCTGGCGCATGCTCTCAACGCCGCCGCGTCGGTGCTGGAGGACGCATCGAAGTAAGGCGCGCGCTCCTGCAACTTTAGCGTCATGAGGGCGGAGCAGAAGTGTTATGTCCCAATTCAGGAAGTTCCCGGATGATGGACAGCGAGGGCTGGCTGCGCGTCCTCCTCATAAGGAGTTCCTGAATGATTGACATTGTGCTCGGCCTTGCCTTTATAGCCATGATCGTAGCTCCAGCGCTTGTGGCGATGCGCTCGGCCAACCACGAGGAAAAACCACGCGCATGATCGGATCGGCCAACATCCCTCAGCAGCTCGACTGCTGCCGCGATGTTCCGCGGGTTCAGATCTGCCGCGTCGCTGGGCTTGCCTTCAACTTCAGCGCCGCCCCTGCCAGCCACAAAACTCCGCCAGCTTCAGCGCGATTGGAGCTTCCGCTCTCGCTTGCCAGTCTGTCGCTCTCCAGCCTCAGGCCCTGCTACTGATACCTGCTGCGCTGCCGGATGCCCCACCAGGTGTCGGCGGCCCCATTCATCC
>JAJZHR010000383.1 GCA_021810815.1 Acidobacteriota bacterium
CGCTCGTTCATTCCGTGCGGGCATCCGAAGTTCAGCTCCAGCCCATCGGCGCCAGCGTCCTCAGCGCGCTGCACAATCTCGTGCCACGCCTCGCGCTTCGACTCCACCATCAGCGACGCGATCAGCGCATGACCTGGATAGCGCTTCTTCACCTCTGCCAGTTCCCGCAGGTTCACCTCGACGGGGCGGTCGCTGATGAGTTCGATATTGCTGAAGCCCATCATGCGCTGGCCTCGCCAATCCACCGAGGAGTAGCGCGAGGATGTATTCACCACCGGCTCCCCAATGGTCTTCCACACCGCTCCTCCCCATCCGGCATCGAACGCACGCATGATCTGCTCGCCCGTGTTGGTCGGCGGAGCGGACGCGAGCCAGAAGGGATTCGGCGATGCGATGCCTGCGAAATCAACTGCGAGGTCGGGCCTGCGGGCATCAGGTTTGCGGTCTTCGGGCCTGCGGACGTCCAACTTGCGGTCCTGGGGTTTGAGGATGCCGCTCATTGCGCCACCGCCTGCTGCTGCTCCATCAAGGCCTGCGCAATGGCCGCGCCTGCGCGCTTTCCGTCCGCCACAGCGTCCACCACTTCGCGGCCGCCGTTCACGCAGTCTCCTCCAGCGTAATACCTTGCGTTCGATGTGCGTCCCGTCGCCCGGTCCACCACCACGCGCCCATGATCCAGTTCGATCCCTCGGCATCGCGTCAGGAACTCCACCAGCGGCGACTGCCCAATCGCTGGAATCACCATGTCGCACGGCAGATGGAAATTGGTCTTCTCCACCAATCGCAGTTCCCCGCTCTCCGTCTCCCTCACATGCTGGCACTCCAGCGCCGTGATCACGGAAGCGGTTCCATCATCCTGCGCATGGATCGCCACCGGCTGCGTCTGCCAATGGAACCGAACACCCTGCTTCCTGGCCTGCTCGAACTCGAACTGAAATGCGGGGATGTGCTCTGCTGTTCGCCGGTACAGGATGTGAACCTCCGCCGCTCCCAGCCGCTTCGCTGCATTCGCGGCGTCGATGGCAGTATTGCCCGCGCCCACCACCACCACGCTGCGTCCAACCTCCACCCTGTCTCCTGTCTTGTATCCGGCGATGAACTCCAGAGCATCCACCACGCCTGGGTTCTCCTCTCCCGGAATGCCCAGCTTGTGCATCGCTCCCAAGCCAACGCCGATAAAGACAGCATCGAACTCCCGCTCCAGGAGCTCCAGCCCAGCCTCGTCCGCAATCGCGCGATTGAACTCGAACGCGACGCCAAGCGAGCGCACCAGTTTCACCTCGCGCAGGCTGGAGTTCGATGGCAGCTTGTACTCCGCCACGCCATACGTGTTCAATCCTCCCGGCAGCGGCCGCTTGTCAAAGATCGTCGCCTGAAATCCGTGCATCGCCAGCTCCGCAGCGCACGCAAGCGACGCCGGTCCTGCGCCAATGCAGGCCACACGCTGCTCCCGCACCTGCTCTGTCTTCTTTTGCAGGCCAGCGCGCCCTGCTTCGAACTCGTCCAGAAACGCGTCCATCGCATACCGTTGCAGCCGGCCAATCTCAATCGGCTTCTCCCCAAGCGGATGCATCACGCACGCCCCCTCGCACAGCAGTTGCACCGGGCACGCGCGGGCGCAACTCGCTCCCAGAATGTTCGCCGCCAGAATGCTCTGCGCAGACCCAGCCAGATTTCCGCTGGCGATCTTCCGTATGAATCCCGGCACATCGATGTGCGTGGGGCAGGCTGACGCGCACGGAGCGTCGAAGCAGTTCAGGCAGCGATTCGCCTCGATGGTCGCGGATTGCTTGCCCAGCGGTGGATGCAGGTCCGAAAATCGCGCCTCAATTTCAGGATGTTGCTGGATGTTCAATCGCGAATCCCTTCAGCGGCCGAAGCCGCGCCAACAATGCAGCATTCCATGATGCAGCACTCGATGCCGCAACGCTGAAGGACGAACGAAAGTCCTCCCTGGTTTCAAATCTGCGCAATCAAAGCTTCACGAGGTCGCCATACAGTTCCGGCCTGCGGTCGCGATAGAACTGCCACGTCTTGCGCACCTCTGCGATCATCCCCAGGTCCAGGTCCGCCGTCAGCACCTCGTCGGTCGAGCGTCCCGCCTCGGCGATGATCTGTCCCCGCGGATCGCAAAAGTAGCTCTGGCCGTAGAACTCGCCGATGTTCCATGGAGCTTCCGTTCCCACGCGGTTGATCGCTCCCACAAAATATCCGTTGGCCACAGCGTGCGCCGGCTGCTCCAGCTTCCACAGATACTCGCTGAGCCCGGCCACCGTGGCCGACGGGTTGAACACAATCTCCGCCCCATTCAAGCCAAGAGCCCGCGCTCCCTCTGGAAAATGCCGGTCGTAGCAGAGGTACACGCCGATCTTGCAGAAGCCCAGGTCGAAGACCGGGAAGCCAAGGTTCCCCGGGCGAAAGTAGAACTTCTCCCAGAAGCCCGGCGCCAGGTGCGGAATGTGTGTCTTGCGATACTTGCCGACAAAGCGTCCCTCGCGGTCGATCACCGCGGCCGTGTTGTAGTACACGCCCTCGCTCTCCACCTCGTACACCGGAACGATCAGCGCCACGCCCAGTTCCTTCGCCAGCGCCTGCATCAACTGGATCGTCGGCCCATCGGGAACAGCCTCGGTGAAGTCGTACCAGCGGGTGGACTGCTCCGCGCAGAAGTAGGGCCCATAGAAAATCTCTTGCAGGCACACGATCTGCGCTCCCTTTGCTGCGGCCTGGCGCACCATCGCTACATTCTTCTCCACCATCGCTCGCTTGATCACATCGAGCGGCTTGTCGGCGGCCTCCACGTTGGTGGCCTGTATCAGCGAGCAGCGGACAATGCGGGACATTGAGAAACGCCTCCCCTTCAGCAGCAAAACAGCTTGCATTCATCGTACAAGGGATAGCCGCCCGTCCGCAGCAAGCGCGTTGTCCCGTCCGCAGCCCAACGCGCAGCCAGTCCGCAGCCAGGCACCCAGTTCAAGCAGCAGCGAACCACCCAGCCAGCATGTGGCCGGACCACTCTCTGCTTTCTGATTTACCATGGCTTGATTCGGAAGCGCGGCTATTATGCGCTCCTACTTCACACGTCCCCGGAGGCACTTCCAGATGTTCAAGCCCGTCGCCCGCCACCTTCTTGCACCAGCGCTTCTCGTCCTCCTCTGCTCGGCCCCCGCCCAATCCCAGGCCCAGTCTGCAGCCCAATCGGCAGCCCCGTCGGCAACCCAGTCCAATGGCGCCGACATCTACTCCGCAGCCGAACTCGCCGTCCGCTCCGCTGCTCTGCAGGCCAAAGCCATGATCGCCCCCAACGGCCAGGCGGGCGGCAAGCTCGACACCTATCCCCCGAACGACTTCACCATGCTCACCTACCGCAGCCAGAACGGCGTCGTGGAGCAGCATGCCAACTATGACGATGTCTTCGTC
>JAJZHR010000384.1 GCA_021810815.1 Acidobacteriota bacterium
GGGGCGGCTCTTTCGAGAGAGTTCCGCATAGTAGCGCAGGGCGGCTGTGGAGGAGGCGAACACCTCCCAGCAGCCACGCTGTCCACATCCGCAGGCGGGTCCGGTTGGGTCAATGGGGCTATGGCCGAACTCGCCGGCCAGGCCGCTTCGGCTGGTGATGATCTGTCCGTTGGCCAGGATCGCTGCGCCGACTCCTTCCGAGACGGTGACCAGGACCGCATTGCGGACGCCATCCAGCCTTCCCGACCAGAGTTCGGAGAGGAGGCAGGCATTGGCGGCGTTGGCCAGCTCGACCTGCAACTGCATCTTCTGTTCGATTGCGCCTTTGATGTCATAGTCTCCCCACTTGAGATTCGGCGCGAGAATCACGCGCTGGGAGTCGGGATGGACGCGGCCCGGCATGCTGATGCCGATGCCCTCAAACGAGCGATCGCCGTAGGCCTTGCGCATGGACTGCATGCATTGCACGATCTTGTTGACGGAACGCTCCGGCTCGGAGACGAGAGGCACGACCTCGCGGGCAAGGAAGCGCCCGTTGAGATCGACCAGGGCGACGATGGACTGATTGGGACGCACGTCTGCGACCAGGATGACCATGGCGTCGTTGAGGGAAAGAAGCGTGGAAGGTCTTCCCCTCGGAGGTCGCGCCATTGCGCCTTCCGAGACCCATTTCTCGCTGATCAACTGTTCGACAATCGCGGAGATGGTGCTTGGCTGCAGGCCGGAGGCCCGAGCGAGATCCGCTCGGGCCACAGGCTGCCGGGAGCGGATGATCTCAAGAACAATATCCCTGTTGATGTCGCGAGCGTCTTCGCTGGATGCAAGTTCGACATAGGCCAGGTCGATGCGCCTGATGCCCCGAGTCCCGTTCTTCGCGTGCGGGTTGGAATTCATGCTATTGGGAAACCCCACTCAAAGCCTTGATCGGCACAGAGGATTGCATCAGGACAACTATAATTCTTACTACAACTAAACTATGTTGTCATGCGATTTTGACGAATACGTCCCGGGTTGCAAGCTGAATTACCCGGGCCCCTGTTTTTTCATTGCAACGCGGTAAGCCACATATTATTAGCTAGTTGCGACCATGGATCTGAGCGCGATCTCTTCCTGGAAGACTGGAAGCTCCTATTTTATTCATAGCGACAAATAATTTAGATTCTGTCCAGTCAATCCGGATTTGCGGCCCCCGCAAGAGCTGATAACGCGCTCCAGGCGCATGGATTTGATTCGAGAAATCGCAGCACGGCGGGCTCCACCCTCTGCAGAGCGCGGTTCTTGTGATTCTTCCCTAATTCGCAGCCAGGGCGACTTCCGGATCTCCGATATGCGGCACAAGCTTCTGGAAGATAGCCAAAGCAATGAGATAGGCCAGCGCCCCCATGAGGAAGATGAGAAAGGGGTGGGTAGTCCATATGATCTTCGTGATCTGCGTGAAGATTGCGCCCCCCACAGCTCCGGCCGCGCTGCCGATGCCCACGACGGTGCTGACTGAGGTGGAGGGGAACATGTCGGACGGAGTGGAGAACAGATTGCAGGACCATCCCTGGTGCGCAGCAACGGCGACTGCGAGCAGGCCAACGGCGCACCAGACGTTGCCCGGAAAGAGCCTGTGGGCGTAAGGCACCAACATGACGGGCAGGGCGGCGCAAGCGCAAACAAGCATGGCGAATTTGCGGCCGCTGTTGATGCTGTGCCCGCGTTTTATGCGAAATCCTGCCAGCCAGCCGCCAGCGACAGAGCCAATGCTGGAGCTGAGATAGACAGCGATGAGCGGCGGCCCCAGGTGCTGGAGGTCAAGGTTGTAGTTCTCATGGAAGTACTTCGGCAGCCAGAACAGATAGAACCACCAGATGGGGTCCGTGAGCATTTTGCCGATGGCGAAGGCGTACAGGCCGGGCTGTTTTGCCACCTTACGGTAGAGCGAGCCGGTATGGGGGGGCGCGCGAACGAGAGGGGCGTGGGATGGCGCGGAGTCGCGGAGCAGCTTGTTGTAGGGAAACAGCAGCCACAGCACGAGCCAGACCATGCCGAAGGAGCCTGTGGTGAAGAATGCGGCGTGCCAGCCGTACTTGATGGTGACGAGCGGAATGAGGATCGGAGCGACAAAGTAGGCGACGTTGGTGCCGGAGTTGAAGATTCCTGTAACGAGCGCGCGCTCCTGGGGCGGGAACCATTCCGTCGTCGCTTTGAGGGCTGCGGGAAAGTTGCCGGCCTCGCCGATGCCGAGCATGAAACGGGCGATGCAGAAGCCGATGACGCTGCCTACGAGGGCGTGGCTCATCGAGGCCAGCGCCCAGACGAAGATGGCCAGGGCGTAGCCGACCTTTGTTCCGACCTTGTCGATGAGGCGGCCTGCCCCGAACAGGCCGATGCCATAGGCGAGCACAAAGGAGGTGACGATGTTGCCGAAGTGGTTGTTGAAGACGCTCTGGTGGCTCGCATCCTGACTGAAATCCCAGCCCATGAAAGGCAGGGCATGGAGCGCCGGTTCAATCAAGGAAAGGACGGAGCGGTCCATATAGTTGATGGTTGTGGCGGCAAAGAGGAAGCCGCAGACCAGCCATCGCACGTTGGATCGTCCGGTGCGGGGGCTCGCGAAGGAAGAGCGGGACAGGGTTGCTGGCCTAGCGGGCATTGGCGCTATTCCACACTGTTTTTCAGAACGCCGATGCCTTCGATGCTGATCTGAATCTCATCGCTGGCCTGCAACGTGAAGGAGTCCGGCGGAACGATGCCGGTGCCGGTGAGCAGAAAGCAGCCATAGGGGAAGCTGTGATCGCGGAAGAGGTATTCGACCAGAACCGCGGGGTCTCGTTTCATCTCCGCCAGAGTGATGGCAGCGGAGAATACGGTCTGATTCGATCTGGAAATTTCCATTTGGATTCGGGTGGAGGAAGGCATTGGCTCCTTGCGGATGAGGATGCCAGGGCCGAGGGCGCAACTGCGGTCATACACTTTTGCCTGAGGGAGGTAGAGGGGGTTCGCGCCCTCGATGTCTCGCGAGCTCATGTCATTGCCCACGGTGTATCCGATGATCTGGCCGCGAGGGTTAACGGCGAGAGTCAGCTCGGGCTCTGGCACAGACCAGGTTGCGTCGCGGCGAATCTTGACTGGACTATCCGGGCCGGCGACCTTGTGGGCGACTGCCTTGAAGAACAGCTCGGGCCGCGCTGCGGAGTAGACGCGATCGTAGAAGTCTCCGCCGCCTGCGTCGCGAGACTCCTCGATGCGCGCGCTGCGGCTGCGATAGTAAGTGACCCCGGCGGCCCAGACCTCCTGATTCCCTATCGGAGCCTGCAGCCGGGCGTGGCGGAATGCATTGGTTGGCGCGGACTTCGCGATGATGGTCTGGAGATAGCCGTGCAAATCCTCGTGGGCGATGAGGGCATCGAGCGAGGTCGCTTC